>CAXSEX010000018.1:0-20403 GCA_964236415.1 uncultured Acetobacteraceae bacterium
CCCCGAAAAGGAGCCTTAACCAAACCGAAAGCCTGAATGTCAACGCCGCCTAGGCAATCAGATTCTAATGGAATAGCGGAACCGTGATGCCAATCGTCTAACAAATGTAGGCGCACATTATTTAGGTGCCCGATAGTGCCTTCCGCTTCAACGCGGGGGGGCAGCGTGGCCAGGCTTCCAACATTCCAAGACAAGATGCAAAGCGCGGGCGGCGTGACGACCGGGTTCGATTATCTTCGGATTGGCTTGTCCCTTGCTGTCCTTGTTTGGCACGCCATCGCGTTGAGCGCGCGTTCGCTTGAGTTCGATGCAGAACTGTGGTCGGGGCCGTTCCGGTTCATTCCCGCCGCAATCATCCCCCTCTTCTTCGCCTTGTCAGGGTTCCTGGTGACCGGAAGCCTGGGCCGGACCCGGCTGCACCAGTTCGTCACGCTGCGCTTCATCCGGTTGATACCCGCCCTGGCGGTTGAGATCACGTTGTCCGCCGTGATCATCGGGCTGATCTTCACCACGTTGCCCACGTCGCAATATCTCAGCAACCCAGAGTTCTATGGCTACTTCCTCAACATCGTCGGCGACATCCATTTTTACCTTCCAGGCGTGTTCGACGACAAGCCTCTCCGTGGCTTGATGAATGGGCAGCTGTGGACCATCCCGTTTGAGCTTGAATGCTATTTGGCGCTGGTCCTGCTGGCCGCTTCGACGGCGACCCGGCGGCGGCTTGCTTTCATAGCCGTCGTCGCTGCGCTCTCGCTTGCGTTCACCGTCCGGGCTTTGACCGGCCCTCCCATCAGCGCCGTCACCCATGTGCCAGGCCGGGTGCTGGTCGTTTGCTTCCTGGCCGCGGTCAGCCTTCACTTGTATCGCGACCGCATCCCTTACTCCAACCTCCTGGGGGTCATCTCAGCGGTGGCGACGGCGGTGTGCCTGCAAATACCCGCCGCCTCGTACCTGGCTGCGTTCCCTGTCGCCTACCTGACGATCTGGCTTGGGCTGATGCGCCCTCCGGCGATCCCGTTCGGCGACCTGTCCTATGGCGTGTACCTGTTCCATTGGCCGATCCAGCAATCAACCGTGCACATGTTCCCGGGCATTCATTCCCCGTGGCTGCTGATGCTGGTCTCGTTGCCGCTGACGGCAACCTGCGCCTGGCTGTCCTGGACCTGGATCGAGAGGCCGGTACTCGTTCGCAAGAAGCCGATCCTGGCGGTCGTCGATCGCGTGTGGGACGCCATCCCGGCGCTCGGTCGGCTCACCTGGGGGCGCCAGAAGGCGCAGGCCAACGCCGACGCGGTCGGTCAGGCCGATTGAGTGGCGGCGCCTGACCCGCCCCATCAAACCCGGCCCCGCAGGGCGGCGGCCGTCACCGCCAAGCGGTCGGCCAGGCCGCGCGCCCCGTGGCGGGGCCGCGCCAGGTCCCGTGCGGCGAGCACGGCCGGCAGCGCCGCCGCGACCGCCTGCTTCGGCAGACGGCACGCACGGCCGATTGCCAGCCACCCGGACGCGGTCGCGCCGATGTGCGCCCGCACCCCTTCCATGCCGGGGCGCTCCGGGTCCGCGATCACGTCCTCGGAACTGAGGCCATGCTGCGCCAGCACGTCCTCCGGCAGCACGCAGCGGGACTGCCGGGCCAGGGCGGGAACGCTGCGCAGCACCCCGGCCGCGCCGTAGGCGGCGCCCAGGTTGCGCAGCGCATGGAGCGCCGGACCATCGGCGCCGAGCGCGCGTCCCGCCGCCACCGCCACGCCGCCCGCAGCCGCTTGCAGGTAGTCGCGGAACACGGCCTCCGTTTCCACCGGCTCGGTTTCCGCTTCCCGCCCGTCGATCATCGCCAGCAAATCCGCGGCATGGAGCCGGCCCGCGTCCAGCGCCTCCCCGAGCGGCCCGGCGACTTCGTGACGCCGCCGGGCGCCCTCCGCCACCTCCCGCCACCATTGCAGGCGGATCAACGCCGCCATCGGGTTGGTGACGGCCTCCCGCGCCCGCGCCAGCTCATGGTTCGCCGCATACAGCACGAACAGCGTGTCCCGCCCCGCGGGCGGCGCAAAAAGCGCGGTGAGGAAGCGGTCGGGGTCGTGGCGGCGGACGATGGCGGCGCAAGGGGACAGCGGCGGGGACGGCATGACGGCGGACGTGGCCCCAGCCGCCGCGCCGCGCAACCTTGACGCGCCCCAACCTTGACGCATCGGGCGCCGCGCGACCAATCTGCGCCCCGTCACCAGGAGAATTGACCCATGGCATTTGAACTCCCCCCCCTCCCCTACCCGCACAGCGCGCTCGCCGAGCGCGGCATGTGCCAGGAGACGATGGAGCTGCACCACGACAAGCACCACCAGGCTTACGTCACGGCGCTGAACGGCTTCGTCGAGAAGAACCCGGCGCTCACCGGCAAGTCGTTGGACGAGATCATCCAGATGAGCAACGGCAAGGCCGACATGGCGCCGGTGTTCAACAACGCCGGGCAGCATTGGAACCACATCCTGTTCTGGCAGAACATGTCGCCGCAGGGCGGCGGCATCCCCGGCACCCTGGAAAGCAAGATCACCGGCGATTTCGGCAGCGTGCAAGCGTTCAAGGATGCGTTCAAGGCCGCCGCCGTGGGCCAGTTCGGCTCTGGCTGGGCCTGGCTGGTGCTGGGCAGCGACGGCAAGCTCAAGGTCACGAAGACGCCGAACGGCTCCAACCCGCTGGCGACCGGCGAGGGCAAGGCACTGCTCGGCTGCGACGTGTGGGAGCACAGCTACTACCTGGACTTCCGCAACCGCCGCCCAGACTACGTGAGCAACTGGCTGGACAAGATCGCCAACTACGAGTTCGCCGCGAGCCAGATGGGCTGAACACCCGGGCTTCCTCCTCCATGCGGGGGAGGGAGCGCGTTCAGCCAGGCTTCACGTCGTTCGCGGCGACCGGCTTCAGCACCGTGGTGATGGTGTCGCGCACCACGAGGACGCGGACGTTCGGCGCGATATCGACCTCGACCTCGTCGCTGCCCTCTTTGACCCGCTGCACCGTGCCGAGGATGCCGCCCGCCGTCACCACCCGGTCGCCCCGGCGCAGCGCCGCCAGCATCGCCTTCATCTCCTTGGCCCGCGTCTGCTGCGGCCGGATCAGCAGGAAGTAGAACACGCCGAAGATCAGCACCAGCGGCAGGAACTGGGTCACGCCGCCCAGCAAGCCGGCGGCGTCCTGGGCGTAGGCGGGGGAGATCAGCATGGTCATCCTGGGTTGCCGTGGTTGCGCCGGGACCATAGTTTGAGGCCCCGCCCCGTCAAGCCACCACCCCGGCCATAGTGCCCCCCGGCTATCGCGCACCCCCCGGCCATCGCACACCAAGGAGTTCCGTTGGACACAGCCCTGCTGACCCGCATCGCCAACGCGCTGGACCGGCTGGCGCCGCCGCCGCCGCCCGCGCCGGACCTCCTTGATGCCGACGCCTACGTGTGGCAGCCGTCGCCGGCGCATTTGGTCCCGGTGCCGCGCGTGTCCCGGGTGGACATCGGCCTCTTGCAAGGCATCGAGCGGCAGAAGAGCCAGGTGCTCGACAACACCCTTCGCTTCGCCCGCGGCCTGCCGGCCAACAACGCCATGCTGTGGGGCGCCCGCGGCATGGGCAAGTCCTCGTTGGTCAAGGCCGCGCACGCCGCCGCCAACCGGGACGCGCCCGGCGCCCTGGCGCTCATTGAGATCCACCGCGAGGACATCCGCACCCTTCCGGACCTGCTGAACCTGCTGCGCGGACGCAAGCGCCGCTGCCTGATCCTGTGCGACGACCTGTCGTTCGAGCGGGAGGACGCCGACTACAAGGCGTTGAAGTCCGTGCTGGACGGCGGCATCGAGGGGCGTCCCTCCAACGTGCTGTTCTACGCCACCAGCAACCGCCGCCACCTGATGCCGCGCGACATGATCGAGAACGAGCGTTCCACGGCGATCAACCCAGGCGAGGCCATCGAGGAAAAGGTCTCGCTGTCCGACCGCTTCGGCCTGTGGATCGGCTTCCACAACTGCGGCCAGGACGCCTTTTTCGCCATGGTGGACGGCTACGCCGACCAGCTCGCCTTGCCTATCGGGCGCGACGCGCTGCACGCTCAGGCCGCCGAGTGGTCGGTCACACGCGGCGCCCGGTCCGGCCGGGTCGCCTGGCAATTCATCGAGGACCTGGCCGGCCGCCTCGGCGTGGCCCGCCCGCAGGAGGACGCAACATGACCGAGATCGCACAGGGTTCGATGTTCTACCGCCGCCGCATCGGCGACCTGGTGGTGACGGCCCTCAATGACGGGACCTTCGACCTGCCGCTCGGCGCGATGCGCGGCATCGAGCCGGAGGCCGCGTCGGCGTTGCTGCAAGAAGCGTTCCGCGCGCCCACGCCGCGCACAAGCGTCAATGCCTTCCTGGTCCAGGGCAACGGGGCCACGATCCTGATCGACACGGGGGCGGGCAACAGGATGGCGCCGACGCTGGGACGGCTGCAAGACGGCTTGGCGGCGGCCGGGGTTTCGCCGGGCGACGTGGGCACGGTGGTGGCGACGCATCTGCACATCGATCATGTCGGCGGCCTGGCCAGCCCGGCAGGCACCGCGGCCTTCCCGAACGCCGAACTCGTCATTCCCCAGAAGGAAGCGGATTTCTGGCTGAACGAGGCCGTGGCCGCCGCGGCGCCCGACGACAAGAAGCCGTCCTTTGCCGGGGCACAGGCCTTGGTCGCACCGTACCGGTCGCGGCTGCGGCTGTTCGGCGGGACCGATGTTGCGCCCGGCATCCAGGCGCATCCGCTGCCGGGCCACACGCCGGGCCATACGGGGTATCTCGTGACCTCCGGCGACGCCGCGCTACTGATCTGGGGCGACGTGCTGCATGTGCAGGACGTGCAGCTGCGCCGGCCCGAGGTGGGCATGATCTTCGACACGGACCCCGACGAAGCCATGCGGAGCCGCGTCCGCGCGCTCGACATGGCGGCGCAGGACCGGCTGATGGTGGCCGGCATGCATCTGCATTTCCCGGCCTTCTCATACGTGCGCAAGCTGCCGGAGGGCTACGCCCTGGTGCCCGACGCCTGGCTAGGCAGCGTGTAGCACCGCCACCCCCGCCATGTAGGGCAGGAGCGCCGGCGGCACGCGGACCGTGCCGTCCGCCTGCTGATAGTTCTCCATAACGGCGATCAGCGCCCGCCCGACCGCGACGCCGGACCCGTTCAGCGTGTGCACGAACCCCGCCGCCTTGCCGTCCGCGCCGCGGAACCGGGCGTTCATGCGCCGGGCCTGGAAGGCGCGGGTGTTGGAGCAGGAGCTGATCTCCCGCCACGCCCCCTGCCCCGGCAGCCAAACTTCCAGGTCACAGGTCTTGGCCGCGCCGAACCCGGTGTCCCCGGCGCAAAGCAGCACCCGGCGGTAGGGCAGGCCAAGCGCCTCCAGCACCGCCTCGGCGCAGGCGGTCATGCGCTCATGCTCGGCGTCGCTGGCGTCGGGCGCCGTGATGCTGACCAACTCAACCTTGCGGAACTGGTGCTGCCGCAGCATCCCGCGGGTGTCGCGCCCGGCCGACCCGGCCTCGCTGCGGAAGCATTCCGACAGCGCCGTGACCCGCATCGGCAGGCGGTCTGCCGGCACGATCTCATCCATCACCAGGCTGCTCAGCGGCACCTCGGCGGTGGGGATCAGCCAGCGTCCGTCCGTGGTGCGGAACAGGTCGTCGGCGAACTTCGGCAGCTTGTCGGTGCCGTAGGCGGCGGCGTCGTTCACCAGCAGCGGCACCTGGGTCTCGACATAGCCGTGCCGCGTCGTGTGCAGGTCCAGCATGAACTGGCCGAGCGCGCGTTCCAGCCGGGCGAGGGCGCCGCGCAGGATGGTGAACCGGCTGCCAGACATGCGCGCCGCCCGCTCGAACTCCATGAGGCCCAGCGCCTCGCCGAGTTGGAAATGCTCCAGTGGCGCGAAGTCGAACTCGGGAAGATGGCCCACCTGCCTGACCACCACGTTGGAGGCCTCGTCCGCACCGTCCGGCACGTCGGGATCGAGCAGGTTGGGCAGCGACTCCAACTCGCGCCGGATCGCTCCGTCGAGCGCGTCGGCCCGCCCTTCCAGCGCCGCCATCTCGTCGCGCAGCGCCGTGGCCTCGGCCTCCATCGCCGTCGTGTCCGCCCCGGCGCGGCGGCCCTGGCCGACCTGCTTGGCCAGCGCGTTGCGCCGGGCCTGCTTGTCCTGCACGGCCGCGAGGGCGGCGCGGCGCTCGGCATCAATGGACAGCAGGCCGGCCGACACCGCCGGCACGCCGCGCCGGGCCATGTTGGCGTCGAAGGCGTCGGGATCGGCGCGAAGCGCGCGGATGTCGTGCATCAGGCATCGACCGGCTTGGTTTCGACCCACCCGGCCGTGACGATGGAAATCTCGTAAAGCGCGATCAGCGGCAGCGCCAGGCCGGTCTGGGTGATCACGTCGGGCGGGGTGATGACCGCCGCGACCACGAACATGCCGACGTAGGCATAGCGCCGGTATTTCTTCAGCCCGCGCGACGAGACGATGCCGACCTTGGCCAGCAGCGTCAGCAGCACCGGCAACTGGAACGCCAGGCCGAAGGCGAAGATCAGCCGCATGACGAGGCCCAGGTACTCGCTCACCTTCGCCTCCAGCTGCACCGGCAGGCCGCCGCCGCCGTCGGGCGACTCGAAGCTGAGGAAGAACGTCCACGCGGCGGGGAACACGAAGTAGTAGGCGAGCGCCGCGCCGGCCACGAACAGCACCGGCGTCGCGACCAGGAACGGCAGGAACGCCCGCTTCTCGCTGCGGTACAGGCCGGGGGCCACGAACAGCCAGACCTGCGACGCGACGACGGGAAAGGAGATGAACGCCGCGCCGAAGAAGGCCACCTTCAAGTAGGTGAAGAACGCCTCGTACAACGCCGTGAAGATCAGCCGGCGGTTCTGCCCGGTCTTGGTGACCAGGATGTCCGCCAGCGGCTGCGCCAGGAAAGAGTAGATGCCCCGGCTGAAATAGTAGCAAATGGCGAAGCAGATCAGGAACGCGCCCATGGACCACAGCAGCCGGGTGCGCAGCTCGATCAGGTGATCGAGCAGCGGCATGGGCTTGTCATTGATCGGGTCGTCGGCCGGTATCTGCTGCGTGTCCACGATGCTGTCCTGGGCGGCGCTTAGGCGTGCGGCGTCGGGTGGGTCGCAGGCTCGTGCAGGACGGGCAAAGCGGGCGGCGCGCCGCGGGGGTCGATGTAGGCGGGCGCGGCAGCCAGCGGCTCGGCCGGGGCCGCTTCACTGGCGAGGGCAGCGGGCGCCGGGTCAGACACCGTGACGGTGCGCGGCGGGTGCGCCGCCGCCGTGGCGTCCGCCGGCGCGTCGTCGGCCACGGGGGTCACGGGTGGCGGGGCCGCGTTGAACGGACGCTCGTTGATGGTGCGGCGGAGGGAGCCATCGCTGTCCACGGCGCCCAGGATCTTGCCCTTGATGTCCATGCTGCGGATGTCGTTGATGTGGTCGCGCACCTCGTGCAGGTTGGCTTCGCGTACCATCTCGTCCACGTGGGTCTGGAACTCGGACGCCATGCGCCGGGCCTTCTTGACCATTTCGGCGACGGCCTTGATGGCGACGGGCATGTCTTTCGGCCCGATCGCGATGAGGGCGACCACACCGATCAAGGCGATTTCAGACCAGGCGAGATCAAACATGGCAGGCTGCGTCCCTTCGGCGCGTTAGGTAGCACGGGGCCGGGGCAGGGGGAACCGCGTCACCGTGCATCCAGCGATGGGGTGTCCAGCAGTGGCGCATCCGGCGCCGGGCCGCCTTCTTCCCGCAGCATGTCCTCGCGCCGCGGCAGGTCGCCGATGCCGCGCAGGCCGAACTGCGCCAGGAACGCCGCCGTTGTGCCCCAAAGCGTCGGATGACCCGGCGCCTCCTTCCGCCCCTTCGGTTCGATCAGCCCGGACTCCAGCAGCGCATCGATGGTGGCCTGGCCCAGGCTGGCGCCGCGGACCGCCTCGACGTCCGCCCGCGTGGCCGGCTGGTGGTAGGCGATCACCGCCAGCACCTCCATCGCCGCCCGGGGCAGGCGGCGGGGCTGCGGCACGATCTGGGTTAGGCGCGGCGCCAGGTCCGGGGCGGTGCGGAACTGCCAGCCGCCGGCGACCTCCACCAGCTCGACGCCCCGGCCGGCGTAATGCGATTGCAGCGCGCGCAATACCGCCTCTGCCTCCACGGGCGGCGGCAGCAGGCGCGCGACGGCAGCAGTGCTGACCGGCTCGGCGCTGGCGAACACCACCGCCTCGGCCAGGCGCGCCGCCGCGTCCTCCATCACGCCCCCTCCTTCACGTACCAGCCCGCAGCAGGATGGGGCCGAACTGCTGGTCCTGCCGGATGTCGGCCAGGCCGCCCCGCGCCAGTTCCAGCCCGGCCAGGAAGGCGCTGGCCAGCGCCGCGCGGTGCTGCAACGGCGTTGCGGCCTCCGGTAAGGCCAATTCCAGCGCGGTCCAGCCCGGCCGGCCACCCAGCAGCGCCTCCAGCCGCGCCAGTGCGGCCTGCACGCTCCAAAACGTCAGACGCTGCGGCCGATACTGCTGCTGCGCCCCCGCCCGGCGCATCGCGGCCAGGTAGCCCCGCATCAGGCCGGGCATGTCGGCGGCCAAGCGGGACCGGTCGAACGCCCGCAGGCGCTCCGGCATCCCGCGGGCGAACACGTCATGGCCGAGCTGCGGCCGGGCCGCCAGCCAGGCCGCGCCGGCGCGGATGGCTTGCAGGTCGCGCAGCCGGCTCGCGAGGACGTCGGCGGCCAACCCGGCCTCCGCCGCCTCGTCCGTGCCCGGCGGCAGCAGCAGGCGGGACTTCAGCCAAGCCAGCCAAGCCGCCATCACCAGCCAATCCGCCGCAAGCTCCAGCCGCACGCGGCGCGCACCCTCCACGACGGCGAGGTACTGCTCCACCAGCGACAGGATCGAGATGCGGGCCAGGTCCACCTTCTGCCGGCGGGCAAGGTCGAGCAGCAAGTCCAGTGGCCCCTCAAACCCCTCAAGCTGCAGGATCGGACCCGCCTCCGCGTCCGGCCGGGCGGGGTCAGGCCCCAGGTCAGGCCCCAGGTCAGGCATCGTGGAACGCCAGCCGATACACGAGGTCGAACGCCCAGGGCAGGCCGGTGTTCAACGCGCGGCCCACCGGGTCGAACTGGATGCCGAACTCCGCCAGCAGCCGGGGCAGCAGGAACACGAGCAGCAGCACGATCACCAGGCCCGCCCGCTCCAGCCGCGCCCACGCGAAGGCGAGCCGCTCCGGCAAGATGCCGACCATGATGCGCCCCCCGTCCAGCGGCGGGATCGGTAGGAGGTTGAACAGGCCGAGCACGAGGTTGGCCAGGATGAAGGTTTGCAGCATCGTGTCCGCGACCTCGCCCGCCGCTTCCGGCAGCAGTGCGACCCCATGCGCCAGCAGGGCGGCAAGCCAGGCGAGGAAGAAGTTCGCGAGCGGGCCGGCCACCGCGACCAGCGCCATGCCGCGCCGGGGGTTGGCGAAGCGCCAGGCGGACACCGGCACCGGCTTGGCCCAGCCGAACATGAACACCACCCGCCCAACCGTCAGCAACTGGCTCAGCAGCAAAAAGCCGGGCACCAGAAGCGTGCCGACCCGGTCCACGTGCCGCAGCGGGTTGAGCGACAGCCGGCCCATGCTCCGCGCCGTGTCGTCGCCGAGGGCAAGCGCGGCGTAGCCATGCGCGGCCTCATGCAAGGTGATCGCCAGGATCACCGGGATGGCGGCGATGACGATTGAAAGCAGCAGGTCGGTCATGCGGTGGCCGCGTCCGCCAACAGCGCGTCGCGCTCGGCCGCCAGCGCGTCGCCGTCCAGCACCCGCCGGGCAGCGTCCGCCATGCCCCGCGCCGCGGCCAGCCGCGCCAGCGCCGCATCCGAAAGGTCCGGGGCGCTCGCCAGCACGTCGGCGGTGTCCGACAGCACGCCACTGCAATGCATGGCAATGTCGCAGCCGGCCGCAACGGCCCGGTCGGCCCGCTCCCCCGGCGTGCCGGTCAGGGCGTTCATGGCGAGATCGTCGGACACGAGAACTCCTCCGAAGCCGATCCGGCCGCGTATGGCGTGCCGGATCACGGCAGCCGACAACGTGGCCGGCCAGCCGGGGTCAAGACCTTCATATAGGAGATGCGCCGTCATCATCCATGGCAGCCCGGCGCAGGCGGCGAATGGGCGCAGGTCGTCGGCCAAGTCCTGGGCCGCATCGACCCGCGGCAGGTCCAGATGGCTATCGACGGTGGCCCGGCCGTGCCCCGGCGCGTGCTTCGCCACCGGCTGCACCCCGGCCGCCATCAGCCCGTCCGCCATCGCGCGGCCCATGCGGGCCACGGCGTCGGGATCGTGCGAATACGCGCGGTCCCCGATTGCGTCATGCGCGCCGGGCATCCGCAGGTCGAGCACCGGGGCGCACGCCACATCCAGCCCGGCACCGGCGCAGTCCAGCCCGATCAGCGCCCCGGTGAGCCAGGCGGCGCGCAGGCCGGCGTCCTCGTCCCGCGCGAAGACCGCGCCGAGCCGGGCGGCCGAAGGGTGGGCGCGCCAGTGCGGCGGGCGCAGCCGGGCGACCCGGCCGCCTTCCTGGTCGATGGCGAGCACCGCATGCGGCGGCAACAGGTCTTGCAACGACGCCGTGAGCGCCCGAAGCTGCCCAGGATCGCGGACGTTGCGGGCGAACAGGATGACGCCCGCGGGCCGGTGCCGGCGGAACAGCGCAGCCTCCGCCGGGCCGAGCGCCGGCCCGGCGATGCCGACGATGGCCGCCCTCACGCCCGACCCGTCAGGAGCCGATGATGGAACAAGCCCCGCCCTTGGCGCGCACGCGGGCGCAGAAGGCGGTCGCGTCGGCGATGTCCGTGAAGCCGCCGGTGCGCAGGCGCCACATCGCGCGCCCGTCGCGGTCGGCCTTTTGCACGACCGGCTGGCGGTCGCCGAGCAAATCCGGCATGCGCCTGGAAAGGCGCTGCCATTCCGTCTGCGCCGCGCCCTCGCTGTCCAACGCCGCCAACTGCACCAGCGTGCCGGCTGCCGCCACCGCCGGGGCCGGGCGAGTGGCCGGCGCCGGGACCAGCTGCAGCACGACGGCCGCGGGCGGGGCGGCAGGCAGCGCCGGCAGCACCGGCGCGGGCGGCGGCACGGCTGGCGGCACAGCTGCTTGGGGCGGCATTTGCGCCCGCAGCGCCTGCGCCGCCGGGGCCTCGGCGGGCGGGGCCATGCCTTGGACCTTGGAGCCGCGGCCGCCCATCACCTGCTCATCGGCCCCGGCAACCTGCAATCCTCCGGGGTTCTCCGGCTTGACCCGCACCGGCCGGCTGTCGGCCTCGATGACCGGGACCATCGCGGCATGACGCCCGGACAGCGCCCATCCCGCCACGCCGGCCAGCAGCAGCCCGCCCAGCCCCGCCGCCGCGGCCAGTAGGACCTTCGTGCCACGGTCCATCCCGGGACGGCGCGGCTGGTAATACGTGCGGATCGGGGCCGAACCGCGCCCGACGGCGGGGATGTGCAGGTCATCGGACACGATTCAGCGCATCTCCTCCACAGGCTCCACCCCGAGCACCGCCAAGCCGGAGCGAAGCACAATTGCCGTTGCAGCCACCAGGGCCAGCCGGGCCATCGTCTCGGCCGGCCGGTCCGCTTGCAGGAACCTCAAGGTCGCGTCATCCCGCCCGCGGTTCCACAGCATATGAAA
This sequence comes from uncultured Acetobacteraceae bacterium, assembly GCA_964236415.1. Lineage (GTDB taxonomy): Bacteria > Pseudomonadota > Alphaproteobacteria > Acetobacterales > Acetobacteraceae > CAHJXG01. The sequence goes on from CAXSEX010000018.1 coordinate 11,702, forward strand.
GTCGCCTGCCAAGTCATAGAGAAAAAACGCGATTCGGTGGGGTTCCTGTGCCAAAGCCGCGCCTTCCACCGTGCGGGGCCAGGAAGCAAGCCGGCGAATCAGCGCCGACTCCGCATCATTCCGTAAGCTGTCCAGCGGCGCCGCGGCCAGGGCGTCCGGGGCGATGGCGGGCGCGCCGTACGTCTCGGCCGCGGCCCGCAGCACCGACCGGCAGCGGGCATGGGCATACTGCACGTAGAACACGGGGTTCTCCCGCGTCTGCGCCACCACCGCATCAAGGTCGAAATCCATCTGCGCGTCGGATTTCCGGGTCAGCATGGTGAAGCGCACCGCGTCCCGCCCGACTTCCTCGATCAGGTCGGCGAGCGTCACGTAGGTGCCGGCGCGCTTGGACATGCGGACCGGCTCGCCGCCGCGCATCACCCGCACGATCTGGCACAGCACGACTTCCAGCCGCGCCGGGCGGTCGCCGGCCACCGCCCGGGTTGCCGCCTTCATCCGCGACACGTAGCCGCCGTGGTCGGCGCCCCACACGTCGATCATCAGCTCCGCGCCGCGCCCGATCTTGTCGGCGTGGTAGGCGATGTCATTGGCGAAGTAGGTGTTGGAACCGTCCGACTTGCGCAGCGGCCGGTCCACGTCGTCGCCGAACTGGGTGGCGCGGAACAGGGTCTGCTCCCGCGGCTCCCAGTCCTCGGGCGTCTTGCCCTTGGGCGGCTCCAGCGTGCCTTCGTAGATCAGGCCTTGCCCGCGCAGCTGCTCGATCACCCGGTCCGGCGCCCCTGACTCCACCAGCGCGCGCTCGGAGGTGAACACGTCGAACTCGACGCCCAGCTGCGCCAGGTCCGCCCGGATCGCCGCCATCATCGCGGCGACCGCGAAAGCGCGCACTTGGTCGAGCCACAGCGCGGGATCGGCCACGGTGCCGCCGGGTCCGGCCAGCGCGTCGCCGTGCTCGGCCCGCAACGCCTCGCCCACCGGCACCAGGTAGTCGCCCCGGTATTGCAGGCCGCCCGGCACGGCGGCGGCGAACTGCTCTTCCGTCATCGCCGTGCCGACCGCCTGCAGGTAGCGCCAGTACGCCGACCAGGCGAGCGCCGCCACCTGCGCGCCGGCGTCGTTGATGTAGTACTCCTTGGTGACGGTGAACCCGGCCTTGGCCAGCAGGTTCGCCAGAGCGTCCCCCACCACCGCGCCCCGGCCGTGGCCGACGTGCAGCGGACCCGTCGGGTTGGTCGAGACATACTCGACGTTCACCCGCACCCCCTGCCCGGCATCGCCCGACCCGAACGCCTCGCCCTTCCGCAGGATGGCCGGCAGCGTCGCGCGCAGGCTGTCCGGGCGCAGATGCAGGTTCACGAAGCCCGGCCCGGCCGGCTCCGCCCGCAGCACGTCCGCGCCGTCCGCCAAGGTCACCGCGAGCGCCGCCGCGATCCGGGCCGGCGGCATCCGGGCGGCCTTGGCGCTCACCATCGCGGCGTTGGTCGCCATGTCGCCGTGCGCGGCTTCCCGCGCCGGGGTGACTTCCACCCGGGCGGCGGCGGCGTCCGGCAGGTCCGGCACGACCTGGCGGAGTGCTGCCACCACGTCGGCGCGCACGCGGGCGAAGATGTTCTCTGGCGAACCGTTGTCTGGCAAAGCGGGGGTCCTGTCAGCCGATGGTGAAAGGGTCGGTCAGGCGGCGGTGCTCGTCGAGCGCGAACCGGTCCGTCATCCCCGCAATATAGTCCGCAACCGGCAGCGCCGCACGCGGCCCGTCCGTTTCGCCGGCGCGCGCGCGCCAGCCGTCCGGCAGCATGCTGGTGTCCTCGTGCAGCAGGGTGAACAGGGCCTCCGTGACCCGGCGGGCCTTGTTGCTCATGCGGTTCACCCGCCAATGGCGGTACATGTGGGCGAACAGGAACTCCTTGACCGCCCGGTTCGCCTCCGCCATCGCCGGGCTGAACGCGACCACCGGCTTCTTCGCATGGCGGACCACGGCGGCGTCCGCGGGATCGAGCGCCGCGATGCGCCGCCGGCTTTCGGTCGTCAAGTCCGTGACGAAGCTGTTGATCACCCGGCGGATCGTCTCATGCCGCAGCCGCGCCGGCGGCACGTCGAGGCTGGAACGCCGGGCCAGCGCCAGCGACGCGCCCACCACCGGCAGGTGCGCGATGTCGTCCGGCCCGAACAGCCCGGCGCGCATCCCGTCGTCCAGGTCGTGGCTGTGGTACGCGATGTCGTCCGCCATCGCCGCCACCTGCGCCTCGCCGCCCGCCTGGGTGTGCAGGTCGAGCGGATGGCGCACGTTATACTCGGCGATGTAGGGCGGCGGGTGGCGCAGCGGGCCGTTGTGCTTGGCCAGGCCCTCCAGCGTTTCCCACGTCAGGTTCAGGCCGTCGAACGCGGCGTAGCGGTCCTCCAGCTTGGTCACGATGCGCAGGCTTTGCGCGTTGTGGTCGAAGCCGCCAAAGGGCTTCATGCGGTTGTTCAGCCCCTCCTCCCCCGCATGGCCGAACGGCGGGTGGCCCAGGTCGTGCGCCAAGGCCAGCGCCTCCGTCAGGTCCTCGTCCAGGCCAAGCTCCCGGGACACGGAACGGGCGATCTGCGCGACCTCGATGCTGTGGGTCAGCCGGGTGCGGAAGTAGTCGCCCTCATGGTTGACGAACACCTGCGTCTTGTATTGCAGCTTGCGGAAGGCGGCGCTGTGGATCACCCGGTCGCGGTCCCGCTGCCACGGGCTGCGGCCCGGGCTTTCCGGTTCCGGATGCAGGCGCCCGCGGGAGGTCTCAGGCCGGACGGCGTAGGGAGCGTGGGACATGGACGCGACTATAAGGGATCGCGCCCGACGCGGCACCGGCATCTTCAATGTGAGGGCGGGACGCGCTATGTCTCGCCCATGAACAGCATCAGCGACATCACGCGCTTTTCCGTGTCCGACCGCGCCGCCGAGCGCGTGGCCGAGATCGTGGCCGCGCAGGCCCGCCCGGCGGCACTCCGCGTCGCCGTGCTGGCCGGCGGATGCAGCGGGTTCCAGTACAAGTTCGAGCTGGACGAGGCGGCGCAGCCGGATGACTTCGTGGTGGAGGCGCAGGGCGCCCGGGTGCTGGTGGACCCCGTGAGCCTGGACCTGCTGGCCGGGTCGCAGCTCGACTACACCGACGAGCTGATGGGCGCGCACTTCACGGTCCGCAACCCGAACGCCACGTCGGGCTGCGGCTGCGGCGCCAGCTTCGCCATCGACTGAGGCCGGTCCGGACGCCGCACCGGTGCGGATCGCAACCTGGAACGTCAACTCCATCCGCATGCGCGAGCCGCTTGTGGCGGATTGGCTGCGCCGGGTGCAGCCTGACTTGCTGCTGCTGCAGGAAATCAAGTGCGAGGCGGCGAGCTTCCCCGCTGCCGCGTTCGAGGCCGCCGGCTACGCGGCCCATGTCGTCGGCCAGAAATCTTACAATGGCGTCGCAGTCCTGTCGCGCGTGCCGGTCGAGGTGACGTGCCGCAGCCTGCCGGGCCTGCCCGACGATGACGCCCAGGCCCGCTACATCGAAACCCGGGTCCAGGACGCCTCCGGGCCGATCACTGTCGGCAACCTGTATTTGCCGAACGGCAACTCCGGGGGCGACGCTGGCTACGAGTACAAGCTGCGCTGGATGGAACTGCTGGCCGACCGCGCCGCGGCCTTGCTGGCCGACGACCAGGCGGTGCTGCTTGCGGGCGACTACAACGTGTGCCCGACCGACACGGACTTCGCGCCCCGCACGCTGTCCGCATCCGACGCCCTGGTGCGGCCGGAAACCCGCGCCCGGTTCCGCGCCCTGCAATGGCTCGGCCTGACGGACGCAGTGCGCGCGCTGCAGCCGACCGGGCCGGCCTACACTTTCTGGGACTACCAGCACGGCGCCTGGCCGCAGGACCGCGGGCTGCGCATCGACCACGTGCTGCTGTCGCCAGACCTGGCGGAGCGGCTGACGGCGGCGAAGCCCGACCGGGCCGAGCGGGGCCAGCCGCAGCCGTCCGACCACGTGCCGGTCGTGGTTGAGCTTGCGTGAGGCTTAAAGCTTCAAGGTGGCGACCACGCAGCCATGCCCGGCCGACTGGTCGATGACCAAGGCTTGCGCCGGGTCGCCCTTGGCGAGCGCCGTGACCAGCCGCATGCCCAAGCGTCCCGAAAGGCGCGGCGCGAAGTCCGGCGGAAAGCCCGGCCCTTCATCCTCGACCCGGACCTGCACGCCGCCGGGCACGCCGCGCAGGCTGACCAGCACGCGGCCGGCCCCGTGCTTCAAGGCGTTGGCCACCAGTTCGGACGTGACCAGGCCCAATGGCGTGGTCTGGTCGGCAGACAGGCTCAGGGGATCGGCTTGGACCGTGATCTCGCGGTGGTTCTCGGGCGCATCGACCATGGCCTGGATGTCACCGACCAGCGCGCGCAAGTAGGCGGCGGCGTCGGTCCGCGTCGCCGATCCGCCCTCATACAGGTGCCGGTGCACCGCACTGATCGTCATGATTCGTCCGGCTGCGGCTTCAAGCTGCGTCCGCGCCTCGTCGCTCGCGGACCGCGCTTGCAGCTGCAGCAGGGCGCGCACCAACTGCAGGCTGTTCTTGACCCGGTGATGCACCTCCAGCATCAGCAGGTCCTTCTCGCGCAGCAGGGCGTCCTTGGCCTGCTCCGTTTGGTGGCGGACCAGCGCCGCCGCGAGCACGCTCGACAAGGATTGCAGGAACACCGTGTCGGCCGCGACGAACTCGCCGCGGGCCGTGCCGTCCACTTCCAGCACGCCGAACGGGAGCGAGGCGTCGGCGGCGTCGATCGCCACGTTGATGGCGCTGTGCACCCCATGCTCCACCAGCACGTCCGGCGTCTGGAAACGCTCCTCCTTGCCGAGGTTATTCGACAAAACCGGCTCCCCCGTGCGCAGGGCGTAGCCGGCCGGGCTGCTCAGCCCGGCGCCCAACGTCGTGCTGCCCACCACGCCGGGCCGCCATCCGACCCCGGCGATGATCAGCAGGTCGTCGGAGTCTGGCCGGAAGTGCAGCACCTTGGCGAACTTGGTTTGCAACCCAAATGACGCGACGCGGCAGGCCTCCGTCAGGATCAGCCCCAGCTCCATCGCCTTGAGCGCGAAGGTGCCGAAGCCGGCGACCATCTCCTGCTGCCGGAGCCGGGCGGCAAACTCTTCCTGCGGCGCCCGGGCTTCTGCCGCCATGCTGCCCATGCCATCCTCTGTCCTACGCGGCGGTGAGATAACACCAAAGTAGGCCGATGGGCAGGCGGAAACTGCGCGAATCAATTTGATGCCGAACGAAACGCGGCGTCAATATCGGCCAGGACATCGACGGCTGCCTAATGGTGGAGGGGGTTGGATTCGAACCAACGTAGCCGTTACAGCAGCGGATTTACAGTCCGCCCCCTTTAGCCACTCGGGCACCCCTCCGCCGGGCCGCGGCAGAAACCGCAGGACGGGCGGGGTAGCGCCGAACCGGGATGGCTGTCAACTGGCTGTTATTGGAGGCCGCTCAACTGTATAGGGTCGGGGATGCGCAGCAAACCTCCCGACCGGCCCGCCGGCGTGAAACCCTTTGGCTCGGCACGGCCCAGCACCGGCGCCCGTCCCGGCCCTCCCCGGGATGCCGAGCGCGCGCCCCCGCGCGAGCCGGCCCGAGGCCCAGCCAAGCCGGCGCGGCAGCCGCCGCCGGATCGCTCGTCGGGTCCCCGCCCCAGCCGGCCGCCGACGCCCGAGGCGCGTGCCGCGGCAGCCTTGAAAGCGCCGCGCCTAGGGCAGCCGCGCCCGGCAGCGCCGCTCCCGGCGGCAGCCCCGGGACCCAACACCCTGCGCGTGGCCACGCCACCAGCCGTCCGCCCTTCCACTCCGCCCCCGGCCGCGCATGGCCCGGCAGCGCCGCGGGGCAGCGTTTGGCTGCACGGGATGCATCCCGTGGCGGCGGCGCTTGCCAACCCGGCCCGCCGCCTGAAACGCCTGCTGCTGACTGAGGAAGCGGAGGCCACGCTGCAAGCCCGCCTGCCGCAGCCCTGGCCGTTGCCCACCGAGCGTGCGGACCGCACCAAGCTGGACCATTTGCTGGGCCGGGACACCGTGCATCAGGGTGCCGCGCTGCTTGCGGACCTGCTGGCGCCCCCCGCGCTTTCGGCCGTGCTGGAACGGCCCGGGCCGGTGCTCGTGCTGGACCAGGTGGTCGATCCCCGCAACGTCGGCGCCGTGCTGCGCAGCGCCGCGGCGTTCGGCGCCGCCTGCGTCATCACCCAGGACCGCAACGCGCCGGAGGAAACGGGCGTGCTGGCCAAGGCCGCGTCGGGCGCCTTGGAGCAGGTGCCGCTGTTGCGCGCCGTGAACCTGGCCCGGACCCTGGCGGCGCTCAAGGCCGCCGGGCTGTGGGTCGTCGGGCTGGACAGCGGGGGCGCCCCGCTGCGCGGCGCGGCTTTTGCGGAACGGCGCGTAGCCCTGGTGCTGGGGGCCGAGGGCGCCGGCCTGCGCCGCCTGACGCGGGACACCTGCGACGAAATCGCCGGGTTGGCCACCCCGGGCCTGATGGAAAGCCTGAACGTGTCGGCCGCCGCGACCGTGGCGCTCTACGAATTGCAGCGGGTTCCCTGATGGCTGACCCTCTCGACCCGGCGCCGTTTGACGCGGAGCGCGCCGCCCAGGCGCTGATCGCGGCGCGGCGGAGCCGGCGCGTGCTGGACCGGCTGCCGCCCGAGGTCGCGCCGCGCACGCTGGCGGACGGGATCGCGGCCCAGCTTGCCGTGGCCCGCCAGGCCGGCGCCCAACCCCCTGCCGGGTTCAAGATCGGCGCAACCTCCCAGCGCATGCAGGAGTACCTGGGCCTGCCCGGGCCGCTCGCGGGGTTCATCGCCGAGGCCGGGCTGCATGGCAGCGGCAGCACGCTCAGTTTCAAGTCCTTCCTGAACGCCGGCGTCGAGTGCGAGCTTGCCGTGGTCCTGGCGCAAGACCTTCCGCCCGGCCCGTGCAGCAACGCCCAGGCTGCCGCCGCGGTGGGCGAGGTGATGGCGGGCATCGAGGTGGTCGAGAACCGTTACGGCCCACTCGACGCGCTCGGCACACCTACGCTGGTCGCCGACCAAGTGTACCATGCCGGGGCGGTCCTGGGCGCACCCTACCCGGGCTGGCGCGGCCTCGACCTCCGCAGCTTGCCCGGCAGCGTGTCGGCGGACGGGCAGGAGCGCGGCGCAGGCACCGGCGCCGACCTTCTGGGGGATCCCCTCACCGCGCTGGCCTGGCTCGCTGCGTCGGAAGAGGCCAAGGCTTTCGGCGGGCTTCGCGCCGGGCAGGTCGTGATGCTGGGCAGCGTCTGCCCGCCGATCTGGCTGGACGGCCCGGCGGAGATCACGGTGCAGTTCGCCCCGCTGCCAGCCGTCACTTTGTCCCTGGTGTAGATTTATAAGGACTGTTTTAACTTATAGAGTGGAGAATGCGCCGCAGTCGCCACCTGGGATTGACGCCATGTCCACCGTTCCTGCCTCGAAGCGCCGCATCCAATGGGTTGCCTTGTCTGATGACCTGCAGCTTGCCTTGGCCGAGCAGGCGCTGAGCCGTGCCGCCGAGACCATCGCCGGACAGGCCGAAAGCCTCGCATCCGAGATGGAGGTGGGGTCATTGACCGACCAAGGCGGCCCGGACGCCCTTCGCTTGCTCGCCGCGGTGATCCGCGCCACGAGCGGGCAACCCATGATGGAGGCGAAGCGGCACTGACAGGGCCAAACGGCCTTTCAAAGCCGGTGCCGGGTGCAGGGATCGAACCCGCGACCCCCTGATTACAAATCAGGTGCTCTACCATCTGAGCTAACCCGGCGTCCTTCGACGGTGTAGCAACCGAGACGCCGCCTGCCAACCTCGGCAGCGCCGCCGGGTCAGGCCGGCAACGGGGCGTGCCCAGTGAACTTGCGCAACCGGCGCTGCAGCAGCGTCCAGGCCAGCTTGGTGCCCAGCACGGACAGCCTGCCCCGGGGTGGAAGGCCCACCGACTTCAGGACCATGCCCATGCTGCGCTCGATATGGCGCAGGCGGTAGAACCCCATCGCCCGGCCCATGTAGGCTGCGATGCAGCGGTCATGCGCGTAGGCCTGGCTTTCCGGCTCGTTCCCGCAATGGAAGGCGTAGGCCAGTTCGTCGTCCTCGCTCTCGGTGATGCGGCCCGCGGCGATGCGCAGCCGGGTCAGCATGCTGAGGTTCTCCCGCACCAGGTAACGCCGCATGTGGTCGTAGAACAGCTTGAAGTGCCGGTATTCGTCAGCCGCGATCAGGCGGCAGACCTGCTGCAGCACAGGCTCCTTCGCGGCATCGGCCAGCGCGGTGTAGTAGCTGCTGGTCCCAGTCTCCACCATGCACCGGGCGATCAGTTCCCCTGTCCGTGAGCCGCGGATCGAGGCATCGGCGTCAAGGGGCAGCTTGTAGCCGGCGCGGTAGCGCGCGAATGCCGCCTCGAAATCCCAACCGGGGTCGGCGAGCATCGCCCACTTGCCGAGCGCGTCGCCGTGCTGGACCTCCTCAACCGCCCAGTTGTCCGCGGCGCCGCGGAAATCCGGATCGTCCCGGAAAATGCGGCCGAGATAGACGGCATAGTCCAGCCCGTTCCGCTCGACCATGGCAGCGGCCTTGACGAGCGGCACGATGTCGGGATCGACCGAGGCCGCATCAAAACGGCCCCAGGGAACATCCTCAATCCGCCAATGCTTCATTCGGTAA
>CAXSEX010000018.1:20450-21664 GCA_964236415.1 uncultured Acetobacteraceae bacterium
CTGCGTTAATGAGAGACAAAGCGCCGAGTTGCCGGCGCTTCATTGTACTGGTCTGGGTGTTGCAGCGATGTGACAAGCTGGGGCACAGTTGCCATGTCCGGAGTGCGGGCAACGTCCGGCGCGGTATCAGGAAGTGCGGCTGCCTCGGGTGCTCAGGCCGCCCCGGCGGCGGCGACCATGGCGCGGGCGGCTTGCTGACGCTGCATTGCCGCTTCCAGCGCGGGGATGTCTGCCTTGTCCGCCGCAGCATAGGCGGCGTTGGCCTCCGCCAACCGTGCCTCGGCGGCGCTGCGGGACACCTCGGCGACCGGGATCGCCTCGTCGGCCAGCACGGTGCAGCGTTCCGGCGTGACCTCGGCAAAGCCGCCGCTGACGTAAAGGCGGCTGGTGGGACGGCCGCCTTCGTGCAGGGTGATCGTGCCACCTTGCAGCAGCACAATCATCGGCGCATGGCCCGGCAGCACGCCCATCTCCCCCTCCGCCGCCGGGATCACGGCCATATCCACCGGCTGCGACAGCAGCAGCCGGTCGGGGCTGACGATCTCCAGCAGCGTCGGCATCAGGCGGCGACCTTCATGGCCTCGGCCTTCTTCACCGCGTCCTCGATGGTGCCGACCATGTAGAACGCGGCCTCCGGCAGGTGGTCGTACTCGCCATTGACGATGCCCTTGAAGCTGCGCACCGTGTCGGCGATGGGCACGAAGATGCCGGGGCTGCCGGTGAACACCTCGGCGACGTGGAACGGCTGCGACAGGAACCGCTCGATGCGCCGGGCGCGCGCCACGACCAGCTTGTCGTCCTCGCTCAATTCGTCCATGCCCAGGATGGCGATGATATCCTGCAGGCTCTTGTAGGTTTGCAGCACGCGCTGCACCTCGCGGGCCACCTCGTAATGCTCCTGGCCGACAATGCGCGGGTCGAGGCTGCGCGAAGTGGAGTCGAGCGGGTCCACGGCCGGGTAGATGCCCTTCTCGGAGATGGCGCGGTTCAGCACCGTCGTCGCGTCCAGGTGGGCGAAGCTCGTGGCCGGCGCCGGGTCGGTCAGGTCGTCCGCCGGCACGTAGATAGCCTGCACGGAGGTGATGGAGCCTTTTTTGGTGCTGGTGATCCGCTCCTGCAGCGCGCCCATGTCGGTCGCCAGCGTCGGCTGGTAGCCCACCGCGCTCGGCATGCGGCCAAGCAGCGCCGACACTTCGGAACCGGCCTGCGTGAAG
>CAXSEX010000019.1:0-3273 GCA_964236415.1 uncultured Acetobacteraceae bacterium
CCAGCCCGCGCAGCTCGGCCGCCGTCGGCAGCGCGGCGTATGCGCCGAAGCGCGTCACCGACAGCGCCGCCGCCCGTTGCGCCGCTTCCAGCGCACCCGGCAATGCTTGGCCGGACGCCAAGCGCGCCGCGAGCACGCCGCAGAACGTGTCGCCGGCCCCGGTGGTGTCCACTGGGCGCACGGTGGCGGCAGGCAGGCGGTGCAGCCCGTCCGCGTCCGCCCACACGCAGCCCTCCGCGCCCAGCGTCACCACCGCGGCGCCGCAGCCCTGCGCCTGCATCCGCAACGCGGCGTCGCCGGCGGCAAGGCCGGTGATCGCCTCTGCCTCCCCCCGGTTCACCACGGCGACGGCGCAGGACGGCAGCATGGGCGCCACCGGCCAGCGCAGCGGCGCCGCGTTCAGCATCACGGGGCCGCGGGCCGCCCGCATCGCGGCAAGGGTGGCCGCCGTCGTCAGGTTGCCTTGCAGCAGCAGCCAGTCCGCCGCCGTCGTTCCGCCCGCAAAGGCTTCCGCCTCGGCCTCGTCCAGCGTGTCGGCGCATCGGCACAGGCTGACGATGCTGTTCTCGCCGTCACCGGCGACCATCACGATTGACACATCCGTCGGCTCCGCCCGCCGCAGCAGGCGCAGTTCGGCCAGCGGTTCCATCGCCAGGGTCTGGGCCACGAAATCGGCCTCCGCGTCCTCCCCCACCGGAGCGCAGAACCGCACATGCCCGCCCGCCCGGGCCGCGGCGACCGCTTGGTTGAGACCTTTGCCGCCCGGCGCGCGGGTGCCGGCGGAGGCCACTGCGGTCTCCCCCGGACGCACCAGGTGCGCCAGCGTCAAGGACAGGTCCATGCCCGCGTTGCCCAGGACGAACACCGCGCCCGTCATGTCGGCATAATCCAGTTGGCCGTGGCTGGCACCGGCAATATTGGGCGGTCGTCGTGGGTAGGCTAAGCCGCGTCCAGAATTGCCTTGCGCAGGATGTCGTTGACCCGGGTTTGCCAGCCTGGCCCGGCCTCGCGCAATTTCGCCAGCACCTCCGGGTCGAGCTGGATCGTAACCGTCTCGTTTAGGTTGTCGTCTTTGGGCTGGCCGCGGCCGCGGCGGATGAAGGTATTGCCTTGCCAGTACTCGGCATCCTCGAAGTACTCGTCGGTCAGCTCGGGCGCATCGTCCGGATCGACCCATTCTGGCTTGCTGACAGCCTCAGAGTGGCCAGCGGCGTCGTTCTTTTGCATGTCCATACCTCATTGAGATGATATGCCGCGCATTGCCGCGAGGTGTCCAGACCACGATCACAAACAGCCCGTTCAGAAAGCCCGCCGTGAGCAAGCGGACCTCGCCATAGTTGAACCGCACGTCCTGGCGCGTGCTGAACGGGCCTGCGAACACACTGCCCGCATCCATGAAATCCAGCCCGCGCTCTTGCAGGGTAGCGGCTCGTTTAGCGGGATCGAAAGTGATTTCCACAACTATCTTTGCAATTACAGAAGTGTCTTAAGATGACAACCCCGGTTGGCCGCAAGCAGGCGCTGACAATCTCGGCTCAGCCATGATCGCCGCAGAACAGGCGCCGCGGGTTCGCCACCATCATCTGCGTGACCTGCGCCTCCGTCGCGCCATGGCGGCGCAGGCGCGGCAGGAAGTGGCGCTGCAAGTAGGCGTAGCCGAAGCCGCCGTAGCGGGTCAGCATCATCTTGAGGAACACATCCTGCGACAGCAGCACGCGGTCCAGCGCGCCGCGGGCGATCAGGCGCAGGACGGCGTGGGCGTTGTCCTCGTCGGACGGGCATTGCACGCCCTGGTCGGCATACCAGAAATCCATGCCGATCATGTCGTATCCGAGATACGCGCCGCGCTCCGCCAGCGCCGCCTGGTACTCGATGTCGGCGCCGGACGGGTTCATGTGGCACAGCACGGTGTGGCGGAGGGTGCCGCCCTCCTCGCCCACCACGTCCAGCACGCGGTGGGCCAGGCGGAACCAGCCCGGCAGGTGCACCATCAGCGGCAGCCCGGTGCGGCGCTGCGCCTGCGCCGCCCCGCGCAGCGATTTCTCCTCCTCCGCCGTGAAATCGGCGGAGATGCCGATCTCGCCGATCAGGCCGATCCGCACGCCGGAGGCCCCGACGCCATCCACTGCCTCCCGCACGATCTCGTCGGCGATGTCGGCCGCGGCCATGCCGCGCACCCGCCCGGGGTGCGAGGCTTGCAGGTAGAACCCGCCGCCCATGACGACGTGCAGGCCCGTCGCCTCCGAGATGCGCCGCAGCGCCAGCGGGTCGCGGCCGATGCCTTGGCAGGTCGGATCGACCACGGTTTGGCCGCCCAGCGCCGCCACGTCCCCCAGCTCGGCCACGGCCAGGCGCTCATCGTCCAGGGTGCAGTTGCTGAGGTTCACGAACGGGTCCATGCGCAGCTCGCCCAGGATGCCGGGGTGCACGGGGTCGCAGGCGAGGCGCGCGCGCCCCGGCTCCTTCGGCTTGTGCCACCAGCAGCGGCAGTCATTCAGCAAGTGCTCGTGCATCAGCGTGACGCCGAGCGCCGCTCCCGGGACCGGGCCGCGCACGGTCATCACCTGGCCGGAGCCGATGTGGGCGGGCGAACGGTCCGTCGTCATGCAGTCCTCCTTCAATCAACCCTGCGGCGCGTGGCCAGGCGCGCGAACACGCGGGTGTTGAGCCAGATCGCAGCCAGGATGATCGCCCCGGTCACGATCTGCACCAGGAACGGCGAGGTGTGCACCAGGATCAGGCCGTTGCCGATCACCGCGATGGTTAGCGCCCCCAGCACGGTGCCGGCCACCGTGCCGCTGCCGCCCATCAAGGACGTGCCGCCCAGCACCACGGCCGCAATCGCCTCCAGCTCGAACCCCACCGCCGCGTTCGACGAGCCGGAGCCGAGCCGCGCGGCGATGATCAGCCCGGCGCAGGCCGACGCCGCCCCGGTCAGCGCGAACACCGAGGCCGCGACGCGCAGCGCCGGCATCCCGACCCGCCGCGCCGCCTCCATGTTGGCGCCGACCGCCACCACCTGCCGCCCGTAGCGGGTCTGGCCCAGCGTCACGAACCCGGCGACGGCAACCAGGGCGGCGATGACCGCGGGGACCGGCACGCCCAGCATCCAGCCCCGCCCGAGGGCGACGAAGCCCGGCGCCCCGGTGATCGGGATCGAGTAGCCCTGGGTCAGCAGCAGCAGGTGTGAGGCGCCGGTCACGGTCGTGAAGCGGTTGGCCGAGCCGATCCGCTGGGTCGCGGCGTCGGCGTCGGCGAACTCGCGGGGATAGG
>CAXSEX010000019.1:3283-21441 GCA_964236415.1 uncultured Acetobacteraceae bacterium
GGTCAGCAGCAGCGCGACCCCGCGCAGGATGGACAGCCCGGCCAGCGTCACGATGAAGGACGGGATTTTCTGGTAGGCGGCGAACCACCCCTGCACCGCGCCCACCGCGGCGCCGAGCAGCAACAGGCCGGCCGCCGCCAGCGGCCAGGGCACCCCGGCCTCCAGCGCCATCGCCGCCAATGCGTTGGTCAGCGCCACGGTCGAGCCGACCGACAGGTCGATGCCGCCCGTGGTGATCACGAAAGTCATCGCCACCGCGCCGATCAGCATGGGCGCTATCTGCCGCAGCACGTTGAGCAGGTTGCCCGGCGTCAGGAACACCGGCGACGCGAGCGCGAACGCCAGGCTGCACAGGAGGAAGAACGCCGCGATGGACAGCACCTGCGCGTGCTCCAGCAGGAAGTCGGCCGGGCGGCGCGGCGCGTCGCCGAGGGCCGGGGCGCTCATGTCCAGGCGCTCACGGGTGCGCACCGCCGACGATGAGCTGCACGACCTCCTCCAGGTTCGTTTCAGCGGCCCGGCGCTCCGCCACCTTGGTGCCCTCGTACATGAAGGCGATGCGGTCGCACACGCGGAACAGGTCCTGCAGCCGGTGCGTCACCAGCACCACCGCGACGCCCTGCGCCTTGACCCGGTTGATGAGGGCCAGCACCGCCTCCACCTCGGCCACCGCCAGCGCGGAGGTCGGCTCGTCCAGCAGCAGCACCCGGGGCGCGAAGGCGGCGGCGCGGGCGATGGCGATGGACTGCCGCTGCCCGCCCGACAGCTGCGCCGTCTTGGCCCGCATGCTGGGGATGCGGATGCCGAGCGCGTCGAGCATGCGCCGGCCCTCCGCCCGCATCGCGGCCTTGTCGAGAAACCCGCGCCGGGCGATCTCGCGGCCGAGGAACAGGTTGCCCGCCACGTCCACCGTGTCGCACAGGCTGAGGTCCTGATAAACCATCTCGACGCGCTGCGCCCGCGCGTCCGCCGGGCCGAGGAGGCGCACCTCCGCCCCGGACAGCAGGATGCGCCCGGAGTCCGGGAGACAGGCGCCGGACATGACCTTGCTGAGCGTCGATTTGCCGGCGCCGTTGTCGCCCACGAGGCCCAGACACTCGCCGCCGAACAGGTCGAGATCGACGCCGCGCAGGGCGACTTGCGAGCCGAACGCCTTGCCGATGCCGCGCAGCGACATCAGCGGCGCTGCCACGGGCGCCGCCTACTTGAACACCGAACGGTAGGGATCGACGTTGGCCTTCGTCACGATCGTGACCGGCACGGCGACCGTGCGCGCCACCGTGCCGCCGCGGGCGAGGGTGACAAGGGCATCGACCCCGGCGGCGGCCATGCCCGCCGGGTCCTGCTGCACCACGGCGACGACATAGCCCGCGTCGATGCCGCGGATCGCCTGCGCCGTCAGGTCCCAGCCGAACAGCTTCACGTCGCCCTGCCGGCCCTGGCTTTCCACCGCGGCGATGGCGCCCAAGAGCGCCGGCTCGCCGGTCGCGTAGATCGCGGTCATGTCGGGGTTGCCGGTCAGCAGCGTTTCCGCCACCGCCAGCGCGTTGTCTTGGATGTTGCGGCCATCGACCACGCCGGCCATCGTCACGCCGGGCTTGCCGGACACCGCGTCCACGAACGCCTTCTGCCGCTGGTTCTGGATGAAGGAGTTCAGCGCGCCGACCACGCCGAGCTTCGCCTTGCCGCCCATCGATGCTTGCACGTCCCGCAGGAACACGTCGGCCAGCAGTTGCCCGGCCTTCGCGTTGTCCACGCCGATCTGCGCCTTCTGCGGCCCGTCCTCCGGCAGCACCGAATCGACCGAAACGACCGGGATGCCCGCGGCGGCGGCCTGCTGGATCGACGGCAGCAGCCCGTTCACGTCGATGGCGTCCACCAGGAGGCCGGACACCTTTTGCTGGATATAGGTCTCGACCGCGTTGTTCTGCGCGGTCGGGCTGTCGTTCGCGTTGAACACGTCGAGCGTCACCCCGGCCTTCTCCGCCGCGCCCTGGGCGCCTTGCAGCATCTGGTTGAAGAACAGCGCCTGCTGGTTGATCTGCACCATGGCGATGGTCGGCGCGGCCGCGCGGGCGCCGGAGGCGGCCCCGAGGCTGAGCGCCGCCGTGCCGGCCATTACGCCGCGCCTGCTGATGACGGTCATGCCAAACTCCATTCTTCAAGCATTACGGGTGCGCCGTCACTCGGCGTAAAAGTCCTCGATTGCAATTTCGATGCCGGGCGGGTCGAGGGCGATCCTTCCCTCGGTGAGAAGCCGGGTTTCGATGCCGTCGTCGTCGCGTCGGCGGTGATGGATCACCGCGCGCCGGTCGGCGCGGACGATCAAATAATGCCGGATTGAGGGCACTTTGAAATAGTCGGCCAGCTTCGCCCCGGTATCGACCGACTGCGTGGACGGCGAAAGGACTTCGACAACAATGATCGGGTTCGGCGCAGCTATCTCGTCACCCGCAATCCGATCACCACAGTTGACGACGACATCGGGTTCGTAATCGGCATCGTCCCCGACCTCGACAGTAGCGCCATCAGCCAGCGCCTCGCAGGGTAGGCCCGCAGCGCGGATGGCCTGACGGAGCGTCAGCCATGCCTCCGCCTTAACCCGCACGTGCGCGATGCGCTCCGGTGCCATCGCCACAACCTCGCCGGCCACCCGCTCGTAGCGGCCGCGCGGCTGCGCCTCTGCCCAGCGGCGGTATTCCATGCGACTCAGCATGGTTGGAGGTTCGGCAAACGACGGTTTCATGCAAGGCTCCCGGGTGGCGTTGCTGATGGTCTTGCAGCACCGCTCATCCCACAAAGCGGGACGGCCCGCCACCGTTTTGCCACCCGCCGGGCCGCGTGCCATGGATGGCGGGTTGATGGAGACACGCCCCATGCTTCGCCTCGCCCTCGCCGCCCTCGCGTCCGTCCTGCTCCTTCACCCCGCGGCCCAGGCACGCGACACCCTGGTGGTCGGCATCGGCGAGTTCCCGTCCAGCCTGCACCCCTCCATCGACCCGCTGCTGATCAAGAGCTACGTGCTGGGCTTCACCACCCGCACCGTGACCACCTACGACGCGGACAACACGCTGATCTGCCTGCTGTGCACGGAGGTCCCCACGCTGGAGAACGGCTTGGCGCGCAAGGAAGGCGCAGGCATGGCCGTCACCCTCAAGCTGCGGCCGGAGCTGCGCTGGGGCGACGGCGTGCCGGTCACGGCGCGGGACGTGGCGTTCACCTGGCGCGTCGGGCGCGACCCGAACGCCGGGTTCAGCAACACGTATCCCTGGACCCGCGCGACCGGCGTGGACGTGGTGGACGACCACACCGCCGTGCTGCACCTGGACCGCGTGCTCAACTCCTTCGCGCTGTGGGACCAGGTGCTGCCCGAGCACATCGAGGGGCCGATCTACGAGCGCGCCCATGGACCCGGCGAGTACATCAACACCACCGAGTACAACCGCAACCCGCTCAACCCCGGCCTGTGGAACGGCCCGTTCGTGATGAGCGGCTACCAGTCCGGCAGCACCATCGCCCTTGCGCCCAACCCGCACTGGCCAGGTCCGGCCCCAGGCTTCCGGCAGGTGTCGATGCGCTTCATCGCCGACACCGCGGCGCTGCAGGCCAACCTGCTCTCGGGCGACATCGACATCGACTACAGCCTGACCCTTGACCAGGCGCTGGCGCTGCAGAAGCAGTACCCCGACCGCTTCGCCTACAGCTACGCCCCAAGCCTCAACTATGCCCACATCGACGCGAGCGGCACGAACCCGGTCCTGGCGGACGTGCGGGTGCGCCGCGCGCTGCTGATGGCGCTGGACCGCCATACCATCAACGACCGGGTGTATGGCGGCAGATACACGCTGGCCACGAGCTTCGTCAGCCCGAAGAACCCGGAGTTCGACCCGTCCGTGCCGCCGGTGCCGTATGACCCGGCCGCGGCGCGCCGCTTGCTGGACGAGGCCGGCTGGACCATGGGCGCGGACGGGACACGGCGTAACGCCGCCGGGCAGCGCCTGGGCGTCGAGTTCCTGGCCGCCTCGGGCTTCCGGGTGATCGAGCTGCTGCAGGCCGTCATGCAGAACGCCTGGAAGGCGGTGGGCGTGGAGGCGACGCTGCGCACCGAGCCGTCCCGCACCCTGTTCGGCCAAACCACCAAGCACCGGGCGTTCCCGGGCCTCGTGATATACAGTTGGAGCAGCCTGGTCGGCGAAAGCCCGCGCATCACCCTCGGCTCCGACATGGTGCCGTCGGAGGCGAACAACTGGAGCGGGGCGAACGACACCGGGTTCAGCGACCCGGCGTTCGACGCGGCCATCGAGGTGGCGGACACCGAGCTTGACCCGGCCAAGCGCCGGGCCGCCTGGGCCACCATGCAGCGCATCTACGCCGAGCGCCTGCCGGCCTTGCCGCTGTTCATCGCCGTGATCCCCCAGGCGGCGCCGCTCTGGCTGCGCGGCTTCGGGCCGAACGGCACCGGGCAGCCCTTCTCCCAGCAGGCGGTCGGCGTGGTGCAGGACGGCGAGCTGGCCGTGCATCGCTGCGCCGGGCTGGCCAGCCTGGAACTGGGCGTGCCCATCGGGCCGGACACGGCGTTCCGCGTCGCCTCCGTCACCAAGCAGTTCACCTGCGCCGCGGTGCTGATGCTGGCGGACGAGGGGCGCTTGCGGCTGGAGGACGACGTGCGGACGCACCTGCCGGAGTTCCCGGACATGGGAGCACCCGTCACAATCGCGCACCTGCTGCACAACACCAGCGGCATCCGCGACATGCTCGGCATCATGCGGCACGGCGGCGCGGACCTGGGCCAGCCGGTGCGGGCAGACGAGCTGATGGCCGGCATCCTGCGCCAGCGCACCCTGAACTTCGTGCCCGGCAGCCGCTTCCTGTACAGCAACTCCAACTTCCTCCTGCTCGGGCGCATCGCGGAACGGGTGGGCGGCGAGGCGCTGCCGGCCTTCCTGGACCGCCGCATCTTCGCGCCCGCCGGCATGGCCCGCACCCGGCTGGTGGAGCAGGTGGCCGCGCCCGTGCCCGGCCTCGCCGCCGGCTACGTCCGCCGCGACGGCGCCTGGATGCGCGCGCCGCACGCCTTTCCGCTGCACGGGGAGGGCGGCCTCGTGTCCGGCGTGGAGGATTTGGCGCTTTGGAGCCGGTGGCTCGACGCCCACCCGGACCTCGCCGGGGCGCTCTCGACGGAGGCGCCGTTCGCCAACGGGACGGCGAACCTGTATGCCCGCGGCCAGGTGGTCCGCAACTACCGCGGCGTCCGCACCGTGGGGCATGGCGGGCTGTGGCCGGGCTACCGCACCGAGTTCCTGCGCGTGCCGGAGCAGGGCGTCACGGTCATCGCCATCGCCAACCGCCTGGACGCCGATCCTCTGCTGCTGGCGCACCGGGTGCTGGACCTGCTGCTGGACGCCCGGCCTGGCGCGGTCCCGGCGCCCCAGCCCGCCAACTCAAACGCCGTGCGGCCCTTGGCCGGCCGTTGGCTCGACCCGGCCTCCGGCGCCACGCTGGACATCGCCGTGACGCCGGAGGGCACGGCCAGCTTCGCCACCTTCGGCCAGCCGTTCGAGCCTTCGGCGCTGCCCGACGGCCGCCTCGGCACCGTGCGCGGCATGGCCTCCTTCGCGCTGCGCCCAATGCATGCAGCCGCAGGGGACGCGGTTGAGGTAGAGATGGACGCCGGGCACGTCGCCACCTTCCGCCGCGTGCCCTCCGGCGCGGCGCTGCCGGACGGGCTGCCCGGCCGCTACCGCAGCGAGGAGATGGACGCGGACTGGGCCATCGAGGCGGACGGCGACGGCTTGCAGGTCACGGTCCAGGGGCCGGTGACGCGCGGCGGCCCGTGGCGGATGGAGCCGGTGCAGGGCGACCGCATCCGCATCCACTGGCCGGACCTGCTCCCGTCCTGGCTGGACGTGGAGGCGCTGCGGGACGCGGCCGGAGCCATCACCGGGCTGCGGGTGAACGGCGGGCGGGTCAAGGACGTGCTTTACCGGCGCGTGGCGGGTTAACGTTGCCGAATAGGCACAATTCTTGCATTGACGTGCGGACCGTTCGGCGGTCTATGCTCCGCCGTCACCAGACGAGTGCCCCAGCCATGCGCCGCCTCCTGCTCGCCTTGCCATTCCTTGCGGCGCTCGCGGCGCCGGCGCACGCCAAGGACGAGTTGGTGATCGGCTCCGCGCAGTTCCCTCCCAGCCTGCATCCGACCATCGACCCGACGGTCATCAAGCTCTACGCCCTCGCCTTCGCCCAGCGGCAGATCAGCGCCTATGACAAGGATTGGCACCCGGTCTGCCTGCTGTGCGCCGAACTGCCGTCGCTGGAGAACGGCCTGGCCCGCATCGAGGACCTGCCGGACGGCAAGAAGGGCATGGCCGTCACAATCAAGCTCAAGCCCGGCCTGATGTGGGGCGACGGCCAGCCGGTCACGGCGCGCGACATCGCCTTCACCCTCAAGCTGGCGCAGAACCCGGATGCCGGGTTCAGCAACACCTACCCGTGGGAGCGCGCGGCCTCGGCCGAGGTGGTGGACGACGCGACCGCCGTGCTGCACCTGCCGCGCGTGCTGTCGGACTTCATGATGTGGGACCAGGTGCTGCCGGAGCACCTGGAAGGCCCCGTGGCCGCCGCTGCCAAGGCACCCGGCGACTACATCAACGCCACCCAGTACAACCGCGCGCCCACCACGCCGGGCCTGTGGAACGGCCCCTGGATGGTGACGGGCTACCAGTCCGGCGCCCAGATCGTGTTCGAGCCGAACCCGCACTGGCCCGGCCCCAAGCCCGCCTTCCGCAAGGTCACGCTCCGCACCATCGAGAACACCGCGGCCCTGCAGGCCAACCTGCTGTCCGGCGACATCGACATGGTGGCGGGGGAGGGCGTGGGCCTGACCATCGACCAGGCGCTCGCTTTGCGGAAGCAGGCGCCGGACCGCTTCGTCTATACCTTCCAACCGAGCCTCACCTACGAGCACATCGACCTCAAGCTCGACAGCCCCATCCTGTCCGACGTGCGGGTGCGCCGCGCCCTGCTGTCCGCGCTGGACCGCCAAACGCTGGTGGCCCGGCTGTTCGAGGGCTTGCAGCCCGTCGCCGCCACCTGGGTCAACCCGCTGCACCCCATGCACGACATGGCCATCACGGCGACCAAGTTCGACCTGCCCGGCGCCAAGAAGCTGCTCGCCGACGCCGGCTGGACCCCCGGGCCGGACGGCGTGTGCCGCAAGGACGGGCAGCGCCTGTCCATCGAGTTCGAGACCACGGCCGGCAACCGCCTGCGCGAGCTGGAGCAGCAGGTGATGCAGAACCAATGGAAGGCCGCCTGCATCGAGGCCACGATCAAGAACGAGCCGGCCCGCACCCTGTTCGGCGAAACCCTCAAGCGGCGCACCTACACGGGCGCGGTCCTGTACGGCTGGAACAGCACCGTCTCCGAATCGCCGCGCCGCACGCTGGCCACCGACCAGATCCCGGCCCAGGCCAACAACTACGGCGGCGCGAACTACCCAGGCTTCAGCGACCCCACGATGGATGCGGACATCGCCCAGGTGGAAAGCGAACTGGACTTGGAAAAGGCCAGCACGGGGTGGGCGGCCATGCAGCGCATCTACGCGGAGCAGGTGCCGGCGCTGCCGCTGTTCTTCCGCGCCGACCCGCACGTCACCCCCAAGTGGCTGCACGGCTACCAGCCGCTCGGCAACGGCTACAACGCCGGCATCTTCGCGGAGCAATGGACATCCCAGTAATACGGACGGCTTGGTTGAATGACCGTCAACCGTTGATGGGTTGCACCCATCCTACGGCATGGGTCGCGTAGGATGGGTGAAACCCATCAGCCGCACACGGGTCAACCAGTGGTGCCGCCCGTCTTAAGTCCGCTCCTTGAGGTCGCGGGCTTGGAGGTCGCCTTCGACCTGCCGGGCGGGCCGCGCCGGGTGGTGGCGGGCGTCGGCTACGCCATCCCGCCGGGCCGCACCCTGGGCGTGGTGGGGGAAAGCGGCTGCGGCAAGAGCATGACGGCGCTGGCGCTCATGGGCCTGGTGCCGCAGCCCGGCCGCGTGTCCGGCAGCATCCGCTTCGAGGGGCGCGAGCTGGTGGGCCAGGGCCGCGCCGCCTGGCGGGCGATGCGCGGCGACCGCATGGCGATGGTGTTCCAGGAGCCGATGACGGCGCTGAACCCCGTCATGCCCGTGGGCCGCCAGATCGCCGAGGCGCTGGTGCTGCATGAAAGCATGGGCTGGCCCGCCGCCGGGGAGCGCGCCGTCGAATTGCTGTCCCAGGTCGGCATCCCCGCGGCGCGGGAGCGGGCCGGCGCCTACCCGCACCAGCTCAGCGGCGGCCAGCGGCAGCGGGCGATGATCGCCATGGCGCTCGCCTGCCGCCCGGCGCTGCTGGTCGCGGACGAGCCGACCACGGCGCTCGATGTCACCATCCAGGCGCAGATCCTCGACCTCATGCTGGCGTTGCAGGAGGAGACGGGCACGGCGATCCAGTTCATCTCCCACAACCTCGCGGTGGTGAGCGAGGTGTCGCACGAGGTCGTGGTGATGTACGCCGGCCGCATCGTGGAGCGCGGCGCGGCCGACGCGCTGTTCGCGCAGCCGCTGCACCCCTACACGGTCGGCCTGATCGCCACCCTGCCGGACGCCGGGCACCGGGTGGACCACCTGCCGGTGATCCCCGGCGGCGTGCCGGACCTCGGCCGCGCCGAGCCGGGCTGCCGCTTCGCCCCCCGCTGCCCGCGCGGCGACGCCGGATGCCGGAGCGCGGAGCCGGCCTTGGAGGAGCACGCGCCGGGCCAATGGGCCGCGTGCTTCAAGGTGCGCCAATGAGCTTCTTAGGATGAGCCTGCTGGAAGTGGAGCGCGTCTCCGTCCATTTCCCGCAGGGCGGCGGGTTGTTCGCGAAATCACGGGTGCTGCGCGCCGTGGAGGACGTGAGCTTCGACATCCAGCCCGGCGAGACCCTGGCGCTGGTCGGCGAGAGCGGCAGCGGCAAGACCACGCTGGGCCACGTCGTCGCCGGGCTGCGCGCGCCGACGCAGGGGACGGTGCGCTACGCGGGCCAGGCGATCCAGGTGGTGTTCCAGGACCCGTTCGGCGCGCTGGACCCGCGCATGCCGGTGTCCGCCATCATCGCGGAGCCGCTGCGCATCGCGCGCCGCCCGGCGGCGGAGCAGCGGCGGCGCGCGGGGGAACTCGCCGCCCAGGTGGGCCTGCCGCCCGACGCGCTCAACCGCTACCCGCACGAGTTCTCCGGCGGGCAGCGCCAGCGCATCGCCATCGCCCGGGCGCTCGCCCCCGAACCCGAGTTGGTGGTGGCGGACGAGCCGTTGTCGGCGCTCGACGTGAGCATCGGCAGCCAGGTGCTGAACCTGCTGCGCGACCTGCAGCGCGCGCACGGCCTGGCCTACCTGTTCATCTCTCACGACCTGGCCGTGGTGAACCACCTGGCCGACCGCGTCGCCGTGCTTTACTTGGGCCGCCTGGTGGAACTCGCGCCGCGCGCCGACCTGTTCGCCCGGCCGAGCCATCCCTACACCCGCGCCCTGCTGGACGCCGCCCCGCGCATCGGACGGCGTCGCGTCCGCGGCTCGGCGCTGCGCGGCGAGATGCCCAGCCCGATGGCGCCGCCGCCGGGCTGCGTGTTCCATCCGCGCTGCCCCAAGGTCCAGGCTGTTTGCCGCGTCCAGCCCCCCTTGCTCGGCCCCGCGCCGGGCCGGCGCAAGGTGCTGAGCGCCTGCCACTTCGCGGAATAGCGCCGTGGCCCGCTTCCTCCTCCTGCGGACGGTCCAGGCTCTGCTCGTGCTGCTGGTGATGTCGTTCGTGATCTACGGCCTGATCGGCCTGATGCCGGGCGACCCCATCGACCTGATGATGGCGAGCAACCCCGGCATGACGCCGGAGGCCGCGGCCCGGCTGCGCGCCATCTACGGCCTCGACCAGCCGTTGCTGCTGCGCTACGCCCGCTGGCTGTGGGACGCGCTGCGCGGCGACCTGGGGTTCAGCCGGGTGCATTCCCGCCCGGTGCTGGAGGTGCTGCTCCCGGCGCTGTGGCAGACGTGCAAGCTGATGCTGGGCGGCTTCGGCATCGCCGTTCTATTGTCGCTGCTTTTGGGGGTGCTCGCGGCGCTGCGGCCCGGCGGCTGGATCGACGCGGCGATCAGCACGGTGGCGCTGGCCGGGGTGTCGGTACCGGTGTTCTGGCTGGCGCTGGTGCTGATCCTGGTATTCGCCGTCAACCTGCACGCGCTGCCCGCCAGCGGCGTGGGCGACGGCACCTGGAGGGACACGTTCTGGCACATGGTCCTGCCGGTCACGACGCTGGCCTTGTCGATCATCGGGCAGTTCGTGCGCTACGTGCGCGCCGCCATGGTGGACGCGCTGCGCATGGACCATGTCCGCACTGCCCGGGCCAAGGGCGCGGGGGAGGGCCGGACCGTGCTGATCCACGCGCTGCGCCCGGCGCTGATCCCCGTGGTCACGGTCATGGCCCTGAGCTTCGGCGGCCTGTTCGGCGGGGCGCTGATCACGGAAACCATGTTCGCGCAGCCGGGCATGGGGAAGATGATCTACGACGCCATCCTGGGGAACGACTACAACCTGGCGCTCAGCGGCCTGCTGTTCGCAACCCTTGTGACCCTGCTCAGCAACCTGGCCGCCGACCTCGCCTATGGCTGGCTTGATCCGCGGATCTCGGTCGGATGAACGTCCAGCTTCCCGTTTTGCGCCCGTTGGCGGTGGAAGCGCCGCAAAGCCCCTGGCGCCTGCGGCTGCGCCGCTTCCGGCGGCACCGGACGGGGATGGCGGCGCTGGCGCTGCTGCTGGGGGTCGTGCTGTTCTGCGTGGCCGCCTGGCCGGTGCAATGGTGGCTCGGGGTGGACACCACCACCACGGACCTGCTGGCCCGCTTCGACCCGCCGAGCGCCGCGCACCCGCTGGGCACGGACGACGCCGGGCGGGACGAGCTGGTGCGGCTGATGGTGGGGGGCCAGATCTCGCTGCTGGTGGGGCTGATCGCCACCGTGTTCGGCGCGTTGCTGGGCACCGCCATCGGAGTGGCCGCAGGCTACTTCGGCGGGCGGCTCGACGCGGTGCTGATGCGCTTCACCGACGGCATGATCGCGTTGCCGCTGCTGCCGCTGCTGATCGTGCTGGGGGCGCTCGACCTCACCAAGCTGGGCTTCTCGCCGGAGTTCGCGCATTCGGGCGCGGCCGGGTTCTGGCGGGTGGTCGTCATCATCTCCATCGTGGATTGGACCGGCGTGGCCCGCATCGTGCGCGCGGCGACGCTGGCGATCCGGGAAGCCGACTACATCCGCGCCGCCCGGGTCAGCGGCGCGCGGGCGGGCTACGCCATCCTCACGCACGTCTTGCCCAACGTGGCCAGCCCGTTGATCGTGGCGCTCACCCTCACCGTGGGGCGCGTCATCCTGTTCGAGAGCGTGCTGAGCTTCCTCGGCTTCGGCATCGTGCCACCCACGCCGTCCTGGGGCAACATGCTGAACAACGCGCAGGAACTGGTGACGACGGCGCCGATGCTGGCGGTGCTGCCGGGCGTGCTGATCTTCCTGTCGGTGATCGCGGTGAACCTGCTCGGCGACGGGCTGCGCCACGCCTTCGACCCGCGGGGCGAGTAGGCCCTCCAGCCTCCGATCATGCCCCGCACCCGGCGGGCGCCGGCTGGCCTGCGGCCGGCAGGCGGATTATAGGCTGGCGGCGACTGGCCCGGAGCGCGGCCGAATCCGAGGAGGGGCCGGGCATGGCCGGACTGCGTTTGGACGAATTGGCGGCCCGCTTATCCAAAACGCGGGCCTAGGCCGTGTCAGAAGCCTTGGCCCGCTGGGTCGGGTCGTGCGTGCGCTACGCCTGGGTGGTGCTGCTGGGGGCGCTGCTGCTGGCCGGGGGCTGCGTCTGGCTTGCGCAGTCCCGGCTGGCGGTCTCGACCGACACCTCCCGCCTGTTCTCCGAGAGCCTGCCTTGGCGGCAGCACGGGATGGAGCTGCAGCGCGCATTCCCGCAGAACGAGGACCTGCTGGTCGCCGTGGTGGACGGCGCGACGCCCGAAGAGGCGGAGGCGACCGCGGCGTCGCTCGCCGCCGTTCTCGCATCGGACAAGACGCATTTCAGGAGCGTCCGCCAGCCCGACGTGTCCCCATACCTGGAGCGCAACGCGCTGATGTTCCTGGACCGCCCGCAGCTTTCGGCGCTGCTGGACCAGACGATCGACGCGCAGCCCTTCCTTGGCCAGCTCGCCGCCGACCCGAGCCTGCGGGGCCTGCTCGGCGCGCTGTCGCTGATCGCCGACGGCGTGAGGGCCGGCCAGGCGAACCTCGCCCCGTTCGAGCCCGCGCTCAAGGGTTTCCATGCCGCCCTGGCCGCGGCGGCGGCGGACCGGCCGGAGCCGCTGTCCTGGGAGCGGCTGCTGGCCGGGCCGGTCGCGGCCCTCGCCGGGCAGTACCACTTCGTGCTGACGCAGCCCAAGCTCGACTACGGCGCGCTGGAACCCGGCGCCGCCGCGACGGAGGCGGTCCGCCGCGCCGTGACCGGGCTGGAGTTCGTGCAGCGCGGCCGTGCCCACGTGCGCCTGACCGGCTCCGTGGCGCTGGAGGACGAGGAGTTCGCGACCGTGGCGCAGGGCGCCGTCGCCGGCCTGCTCGGCAGCATGGCGCTGGTGGCGGTGCTGCTGTTCCTGGCGCTGCGGAGCTGGCGGCTGATCGTGCCGGTGCTGCTGACCCTGGTGCTGGGCCTGCTGCTGACCACGGGGTTCGCGGCGCTCGCGGTCGGCACGCTGAACCTCGTTTCGGTGGCGTTCGCGGTGCTGTTCGTGGGGATCGCAGTGGATTTCGGCATCCAGATCACCGCGCGCTTCCGTGAGGAGCGGCTGCAGGCCGCGACCCTGCCGGCGGCGCTGGACCGCACCGCGCGCCGGGCCGGGCGGCAGGTCATGGTGGCTGCCTGCGCCAGCGCCGCCGGGTTCCTCGCCTTCACGCCGACGAGCTTCGTGGGCGTGGCGCAGCTCGGCCTGATCGCCGGCGTCGGCATGCTGATCGCGTTCGCCTGCACCGTGACGGTGCTGCCCGCGCTGCTGCTGCTGTTCGAGCCGCGCGCCGGGGCGGGGGAGGTCGGCCTGCGGTGGCTGCGCCCGCTCGACACGCCCATTGTCCGCTTCCGCAAGCCGGTGCTGCTGACCTGCGCCATGCTGGCGGTCGCCGGGGGGGCGGCGCTGCCGAGGCTCGTGTTCAACAGCGACCCGCTGGACACCAAGGACCAGACGACGGAGGCGGTGCGCACGCTGCATTCCTTGATCGAGGACCCGGTGACCAACCCTTACACGATGGAGGCGCTGGAAAGCTCCCCCGCCGCCGCCGCCCGCCTGGCCGAGCGGCTGCGCGCCCTGCCGTTGGTTGACAGCGTGCTGACGCTGCGCAGCTTCGTGCCGGAGGATCAGGCCGAGAAGCTGCCGCTGATCGCCGACGCGGCGTCGCTGCTGGGACCGACGCTGGACGTGGATGCGGGCGCCGAGCACCCGGACGCCGCGGCGCTGCGCGAGTCTGCGCAGTCCGCGGCGGCGGCCCTGGACGGCGTGCGGGACAAGCTGCCGGAAGGCAGCACGCTTTCGGCGATTGCCGGCGACCTCGAGACGCTTGCGAAGGCGTCTGACCATCTCCTGCTGGCCGCCGACGCCGCGCTGACCCGGTTCTTGCCGATGCAGCTCGACCGCCTGCGCCGGGCGCTCGCCGCCAAGCCCGTCACGGAGGCCGACGTTCCGCCCGACATCGCCGCCGACTGGGTGCTGCCGGACGGCCGCGCCCGGCTGCAGGCGGTGCCGAAGCGGAGCGTCATGGTCGGCGACGGCTTGCAGCGCTTCGTGGCGCAGGTGCAGGAGGTCGCGCCGGACGCGGCCGGCTCCGCGGTCACCATCACCGCCAGCGCCGACACCATCGTGCGGGCCTTCCGCGCGGCGGCGGTCTGGGCGCTGGGGGCGATCACGGTGCTGCTGGCCTTGGCGCTGCGCCGGGTGGTCGATGTGCTGCTGGTGATGGCGCCGCTGCTGCTGTCGTCCATGCTGACCGTGCTGGTGGCGGTTCTGCTGCCGCTGCCGCTCAACTTCGCCAACATCATCGCCTTGCCGCTGCTGCTGGGGGTGGGCGTGTCGTTCAACATCTACTTCGTCATGAACTGGCGGGCGGGGCGCACGCACCCTTTGGGGTCGGCCACGGCGCGTGCCGTGCTGTTCTCGGCCCTGACCACGGCCACGGCCTTCGGCTCGCTCGCGCTGTCGCGGCATCCCGGCACGGCCAGCATGGGCGCGCTGCTGCTACTCAGCCTCGGCTGCACGCTGCTGACCACGCTGCTGTTCGTCCCGGCGCTGCTGGCGCAGGTGCCGCGCAGGGCCTGACGCCGCGGCCCCGCCGGGCTCCGCCGCGGCTGCTACGGCGGGGAAGGGGGCTGGGCCGCCTGCCGCCAGATGCCGGGGATGGCGTCCCACAGGGCGCGGTTGCCGGCCCGCACCTGCGGGCTGGGATGGGCGCTTTCCAGCAGGCGCAGCCGGTGCAGGACGGGCCGCGCCCGCGCCGCGGTGCGGCCGACGAGCACGGCGGTGTGCAGCCGGGGCAGCAGGGCCAAGGCATGCGGCAATTCCCCGAGGCCCGCGGCCCGCTCCGCCGCCGTGACGGCGATGGAGCCGTTCCACCATGGGACCACGTTCCAGATGGCCGTGTCGCGCCGCGGCAGGCCAGCCTCAAGCATGAAGCGGCGCAGCGCCTCGGCGGTCCCGCCGCCGTTGTCCCGGCTGATGAAGCCGGCGTCCTCGCGAACTGTCCGGGAGGACGCCGCCTGCGGGCCGGGCTTTTCCAGCAGGAACAGCACCTGCGCTTCCGTGCCGCCGTCCAGGGGGTCGAAGTCCGGCACGGCCACGCCTGGGCGCCGCAGGCGGGCGACGTAGGCGGCGAGGGGCGCCATGTGCGGCAGGGCCAGCAGGGCGCGGCGCTGCTGCCGGAGCGCCGGATCGCGCAGCGCGCCGGGCGGATCGTTGGGCGGCTGCATGGTTCGACAGGAAGGGTTCAAGCGCGGAGCGGCCCGGGACGCGCGGGGCGTCCCGGGCCGCATGGGGCGCCGAAGGCTACTTGGAAGCGGGCTGCGGCACGGTCTTGTCGAAGGCGCCCGAGGGTTGGCCGCCCGAGGACCCGCTCGGCGCCGCCGGCGCGCCCTGTCCGGCTCCGCTCGGCGTGGCGCTTTGCGAGCTTCCCACGTTGCTCTCGCCGACGACGCCGGTGGGCGGGGCACCGGGCGACAGCGTGGCGGCGCCCGACGGGATGCTGTTGGAAGGCTCCGGCGCGCTCTGACTGGAGTTGGGCGCGGGCGGGGACTGCGTCGCGCCGGACTGGGCCAGCGCGGGGCCGGCACTCAGCCCGGCGCTCAGGACCGTGGCGGCAGCTGTCAGGACGGCTTTATGCAAGATGGAACTCCCTAGATTCATGTCGGACGCAGCGGCACGCGGGGGCCGGAGCCGCTTTCGGAAGCACTAACCAGCCAAGCGGCATTCGGTTCGTCTGTGTTCAGACTTTGCGCGAAGATTTGTTGCGGCGGTGGCTTTCCCGCCTGGCCCGCCGCCCCGAATCGTTGCCGAATGACAAGCCGCGGCGGCGGCCCGTGCAACCGTGCGGCCTCCTGCTGCGCTTCACTTTGACCCCAGAATGAGGAATGCCGTCATGTCCGCCCGCAGCACCATCAGCGCCCTGGCCCACAGCCGACAGGCCAACCAATTGAAGGAGCAGCTGCAAGGCTTGCTGCCGGACAGCGCCAAGCCCGCCGCCGAGGCCGCGGCGCAGGAAGCGGGCGCCGGCCTGCGGACGCTGATCGACTACGCCACGCTGGCCGCGGAATACGGGCAGCCCGTCATCAGCCTGGTGCAGCGATTGGCCGGGCGTGCGCCCGCCGAGGCCGTCCAGGCTGCGCTGCCACCCCGGCGGCGCAGCCTGTGGCGTCCGGTCCTGGCCGTCGGCCTTGTCGTGGGGGTCGCGGCGTTCGCTTACGGATACGGGGCATCCAGAACAGCCCGGAGCGCCGCCCGGAATGCCTGACACCAGCTTTCCCCACCTCGACGCCGCGGCCGCGCGCCCGGCCGCGGAGGTCGGGTCCGCGCCGGTGGCAGACTCGTCTCGCGGCATGACGCTGTTCGTCATGACCGTAGCCACGCTGTACTTCGGCCGGGAGGTGCTGGTCCCGATCACGCTGGCGCTGCTGCTGGCCTTCGTGCTTGCCCCGCTGGTCGGGCTGCTGCGGCACCTGCGGATTGGCCGGGTGCCGTCGGTCCTGCTGGCCGTGCTGCTCGCGGTGGGCCTGGTCCTCGCGGTGGGCGGCGTGATCGGCTCGCAGTTGGCCGAACTCACCACCAAGCTTCCGCAATACGCGGAAACCGTCGAGAACAAGATCGCGACGATCCGCCGGGTCACGGTCGGCCGGCTCTCAGCTTTGAGGGAGAAGATCGGCAGTCACGTAAGGGCGCCCGCGGCCGATGCGCCGCAAGGGCTGCAAAGGCCGCAAGCGCCCGCCTCGCCGCAGGCTGCGCCGGCGCCCGATGCCCTTCCGTCAACCTCTTCGCCGCTTGAGTTGGCCCGGCGTTACCTGTCGCCCGTGCTGTCGCCGCTCGCGACGTTCGGCATCGTGTTCATCGTGGCGGTGTTCGCGCTGCTGCAACAGGAGGATCTGCGCGACCGCCTGATCCGGCTGTTCGGCACCAAGGACCTGCACCGGGCGACGGTTGCCATCGACGACGGCGGACGGCGGCTCAGCCGGTATTTCCTGACGCAGCTTTGCATCAACACCGGCTTCGGCTGCCTGATCGGCATCGGCCTGTTCTTCATCGGCGTGCCAAACCCGGTGCTTTGGGCCATCCTTTCGGCGCTGCTGCGCTTCGTCCCTTACATCGGCTCGCTCATCTCGGCGCTGCTGCCTATAGCACTGGCCGCCGCGGTCGCGCCCGGATGGTCGATGCCGCTCTGGACCTTTGGGCTGTTCGTCGTCACGGAGTTGGTGACCGGCCAGGCCATCGAGCCGCTGGTGTACGGCCACAGCACCGGGCTGTCGCCGTTCTCGGTGATCGTGGCGGCCATCTTCTGGTCCTGGGTCTGGGGTCCCATCGGCCTGATCCTGTCCACGCCGCTCACCCTCTGCCTGGTCGTGCTGGGGCGCCACGTTGACCGGCTGGAGTTCCTGGACGTGCTGCTGGGCGACACCCCGGCGCTGACGCCGGTGGAGAACTTCTACCAGCGCCTGCTCGCCGGCGATCCCGACGAGGTGCTGGAAGAGGCCGAGCGGACGCTGAAGCAGCGGTCGCTCTCGACCTACTACGACGAGGTGGCGCTGAAGGGCTTGCAGCTTGCGGCGGAGGACAGCCAGCGCGGCGTGCTGACCCATGGGCAGCTTGAGCACGTGAAGCGGATCATTAAGGCTTTGGTCCACGACCTCGCGGGCCACGGCGACGTGGCCCCGAAGGCGAAGCCGGCCCAGCCCGACGACACCGCGCTGGCCCCGGCGCCGGGCCGGCGCGAGCTGCCGGACAACCCGACGCCGGACGGGTCTGCGCCCGCGGGGGCGGACCTGCCGCCGTCTTGGCGGGGCGAGGCGCCGATCCTGTGCCTGTCCGGGCGCGGCCCGCTGGACGAGGCGGCCTCGGCCATGCTGGCGCAGCTTCTCGGCAAGCACGGCATGGGGGCGCGGCTCACGCCCTACGAGGCGGCGTCGCGGGAGCGGGCGGAGATGCTCGACCTGGGCGGCGTGGCCATGGTGTGCATCTCCTACCTCGACATCGCCGGCACGCCTGCGCACCTGCGCTACCTGATGCAGCGGCTGCGGCGGAAGCTGCCGCACGGCGCACCGATCCTGGTCGGCCTTTGGCCCAATGGGGACGCGGCGCTGACCGACCGGATGGTGCAGACGGAGATCGGCGCCGACTACTTCACCAGCTCGCTGCGGGACACCGTGGATGTTTGCCTGAAGGTGGCGCGCGGCGGGTCCTGATCTGGTCGGCGCGGCGGCGGATGTGGGGTAGCCTGTCGATTGAGGCGGACGGTTGACCTCGACGCTAATGGCAGGCCAAGGGTGCTGGCAGGGCCATTCGGTTCTGATTACGCCGAGCCGAGGGCGAGCGGTTGGTCGAGGCT
>CAXSEX010000020.1:0-21415 GCA_964236415.1 uncultured Acetobacteraceae bacterium
CGTCGGAAAGATGCGTAGCTCGCCACCGGCGAATTGGACGATGCCCGAGCGGGCTTCATCGATCAGGTCGGACCAGCCGAGCGCGCCGAGCGGATCGCCGGGGGAGGGGAAGCCGATCGAGGTCGGCTTCGGCGGCGTGGGCGATGTGGCGTTCTCGGCGACGCGCGCCAGCGGGCCGTCCTGCCCCCACCCCGTCATCCGTCCGTAGACGAGCCGCGGGTTCCGCGCCAGCAGCTCATCCGGGCCGAGGCCGAGCCGCTCCATCACGCCGGGCCGGCTGCCCTCCAGCAGGATTTCGGCGCGGCCGGCCAACGCGCGCACCTGGCCCGCGGCGCCGGGAGCCTTCAGGTTCAGCTCCAGCGCGGGCCGGGACCGGGCGGTCACGTCATAGGGCGACGCCTCCTGCCCCGGCCGGGCGATGCGCAGCACATCGGCGCCCAGATCGGCCAGCAACATCGCGCAGAACGGCACCGGCCCGATCGCCGACATCTCCAGCACGCGCACGCCGCACAGCGGCCCACCCTGCTCTTCCATTCGTCACTTCCCTTCCGTGCTTGGGCCTGCTGCGATCATCTTGATCCAAAGCATCAACTGGCGCCGCTCCGCCGGGCCGAGTGGCGCCAACAGCAAGTCCTGCACCTTCGCCGCACCCGGCGTGAGTTGCGCCACCGCCGCCTCTCCCTCCGGCGACAACGCCACCACCGCCGACCGCCGGTCCTGCCCGTTGCCCGCGCGGGTAATCAGCCCTGCCCGCTGCAGGCGGCGCACCATTTCCGTCAGGGTGCTACGGTCCACGCTGATGGCGTCCGCCAGTTCGGTGAGCGTCATCGATCCACGCTGATGCAGGGTCAGCAGCGCCCCGTACTGCCGCGCCGTGATCGCGTTCTGCCCGGTCAACTCCTCAAACAGCTGGTTGGCCCGGGTGGTCACCACCCGCACCTGGAAACCCAACCCATCGCGCAGCCGCAGCATGTCCGCCAACCGATGCATCCGGTCCTTGTCCCTCTGCCCCGTCACGTGCTTCTGCCTGCTCACCTGTTCCCGCCGCCTCGATGAACGCTGCGGAAAGAGCTTGCAAGCCGGCCCGCAACGATTTACTTTGTACACGTAACACAAGCTGGACCAACAGCGGAAAAGGGAGGGGTGTATGGCGGACATCGAGCAACCGGACGAACGCACGCTCTCGCTCCGCGAGCTGCTTTCCGTCCCTTACCGGATCGAGGCGTCCACCACCGAGGACCCGTCCGGCCAATGGGTGCGCCGTGCCGCCTATCCGGAGCTGCCGGGCTGCACCGTGGAGGCGCCCACCATAGAGGATGCGCTCCGCCAGCTGGAGCGGCGGCGCCTGGAGATCATCGTCGCCACCGTGCGCGCCGGCCGCACCCCGCCCATTCCCCGCCCACCGCTGAGCGGCGTCGACCCGGCTGCGCTTGCAGCCGAGCTGGGCGTCCTGCTCGACCACGACGCTTGATGTACGAACCCTGAAGGAGCGCCATGCTCTCGCACGAAGACAACGAAACCCTGGTCCGCGTCGGTCCCGGCACTGCCACCGGCTCCCTGTTCCGCCTCTACTGGCTGCCGTTTCTCCTCTCGAAGGACCTCCTCGCGGACGCGCCGCCCAAGCGCGTCAAGCTGATGGGCGAGGATTTGGTGGCGTTTCGCGACACGCAGGGCCGCCCCGGGCTGATCGCCAATGCGTGCGCTCACCGCGGCGCGCCCATGCTGTTCGCTCGCAACGAGGATTGCGGCATCCGCTGCATCTATCACGGCTGGAAGTACGACGTGACCGGCGCGGTGGTGGACATGCCGGCTGAGCCGCCGCGCTCGCGGCTGAAGGACAAGGTCCGTATCACCGCCTACCCTTGCCAGGAGCGCAACGGCGTCGTCTGGACCTACATGGGCCCGGACGCCGTGCCGCCGCCGCTGCCGGAGATGGAGTGGAACCTGGTGCCGACCGAGAACGTGCACCTGTCCATGCGCGTGCAGGAGTGCAACTGGCTACAGGCGCTGGAAGGCGAGATCGACAGCGCCCACGCGCCCATCCTGCACGCCCGCATCGACAACGGAGGCGCCATCAACGACTGGATCGCCAAGCGCGACCTGCGCCCGACCTTCGAGTGCCTGCGTCAGGAGTTCGGCATGAGCATCGCCGCCAAGCGACGGCTGGACGAGCAGACCTTGTATTGGCGCGTCAACCAGTTCGTGCTGCCGTTCTACTCGCTCGTGCCGCCCCAGTCGAAGTTCCCGGAGCTAAGCGGCCATGCCTGGCTGCCGATGGATGACGAGCACACGCTGTGCTTGATGTTCTCCTACCATCCGTCCGAACCGCTGCTTCCGAAGACCCGGCAGCTGTTCATCGAGGGCCATCAAGGGCGTGAGACCGGCCACGCCAGCCGCCATGCCTACGCACCAAAGCCGCCGAGCACGCCGTATGCCGATTACTGGACGAAGTTCACGCCGGAGGCGGCGTTCCAGATCGACTACGAGGCGCAGCGCACGACCTGGTTCAGCGGCCTGCCCGGCCTTTGGGTGCAAGATGGCGCGTGCCAGACCGGCATCCAGCCCATCTACGACCGCACGCAGGAGAACCTGTGCGCGAGCGATACCGGCATCGTCATGACCCGGCGCCTGCTACTGGAGAGCACAAGATCCCTGCGCGACAGCGGCACGCGCCCGGCGGGCGCGACGGAGCCGGACACGTTCATGGTGCGCGCCGTGTCAATGAGGCTGCCGGACGGCACGCCGTGGGCCGATGCCGGCCGGCCGCACATGACGGCCAAGCTGGGCGCCGGGTTCGGTTACGAGCTCTGATGGACGGCGGCGCCATTGCCACTGCCCCCCTGTCCGTGCGGCTGCGCGCGGTCCAGTGGGAGGCAGAGGGCATCAACTCGTATGTCCTCGAAGTGGAAGGGGGCACGGTGCTGCCCCCCTTCACCGCCGGGTCGCACCTGGATCTGCACTTGGCGGATGGCCTGGTGCGGTCCTACTCGCTGCTGAACGATCCGCGCGAGAGGGGCCGCTACGTCATCGCAGTGCAAAACGACCCGAACAGCCGTGGCGGTTCCCGCTATGTGCACGATGTCCTGCGGCCAGGCACGGTCTTGACCGTGGGCGCTCCCCGCAACAGCTTCCCGCTGCACGAAGACGCCCCGCATTCCGTTCTGATCGCCGGCGGCATCGGCGTCACGCCGCTGCTGTCCATGATTGAGCGGCTGAGCGCGCTGGGCCGCTCGTGGGAACTGCACTACGCCGCCCGTACCCTGGCCCGCACGGGGTTTGTCGACCGCTTGGCATCCCTCGCGGGTGACATGCCCGACCGCGTGCGCTTCTACCACGACGGCGAACCCGGCGGGCGGGCGCTGGACATGGCCGCCCTCGTCCACAGTCTCCCGACGGAGGCGCACCTATACTGCTGCGGCCCGCTACCCATGCTGGATGCCTTTTCGGACGCCGCCAGCGGCCGGCCGGATGGCCATGTGCATGTCGAGTATTTCACCGCCCGGGAACAGGCGTCGACCGCCGGCGGCTACGAGGTCGTGCTGGCCCGCAGCGGTCGCCGGGTGGCAGTGGCGCCGGGGCAGACGATGCTTGCTGCCCTGCTCGAGGCGGGGGCCGCCGTGTCGTTCTCGTGCTCGGAGGGCATTTGCGGCACCTGCGAAACCGTCGTTGTGTCGGGCGTCCCGGACCACCGCGACATGGTGCTGACTGACGACGAGCGGGCCGCCAACAAGATGGTGATGATCTGCTGCTCCGGCTCCCGTACACCGGAACTGGTGCTGGACTTATAGCAGCCGCAATAAATGGGGAGGACACGAATGATCCCGAACGGGATGGAACTGGACGGCAAGGCCGCGGTGGTGACGGGTGGCGGGAGCGGCATGGGCTTTCATTTCGCCGTCGCTCTAGCCGCCTCGGGCTGCGCGGTGCTGGTCCAAGATCTGCGGGGAGCGGAGGAAGCCGCGTCCAGGCTTCGTGCGGACGGCGCACGGGCTGAATGGTCGCAGGGCGACGTCTCGTCCAAGGCCGACGTCGCGCGCATGGCGGACCATGCCGTGGACAAGTTCGGCCGGCTGGACATCCTGGTCAACAACGCGGCCATCTTCACGTCGCTCGTGCCCACCCCGTTCGACGCCCTGGAGGTGGAGGAGTGGGACCGCATGATGGCCGTCAACGTACGTGGGCCGTTCCTCGCATCGCGCGCGGCGGTCGGGCCCATGAGGGCGAACGGTGGCGGGCGCATCGTCAATATCGCCTCCACCGTCGCCTACACCGGCCTGCCGCAATTCGTGCATTA
Organism: uncultured Acetobacteraceae bacterium; assembly: GCA_964236415.1. Classification (GTDB taxonomy): domain Bacteria; phylum Pseudomonadota; class Alphaproteobacteria; order Acetobacterales; family Acetobacteraceae; genus CAHJXG01. The sequence goes on from CAXSEX010000020.1 coordinate 4,295, forward strand.
CACCGCCAGCAAGGGCGCGGTCGTGGCCATGACCAAGGCCATGGCGCGGGAGCTGGCGCCGTCCAATATCCTCGTGAACGCTATCGCGCCAGGTTACACGCTCACGGACGGCGTGCTCGGCCATGACCGCCAACGCGAGATGCTCGGCCCGCTCGGCCTCTCGCGCCGCTCGATCAAGCGCGACCAAGTGCCGGCAGACCTTGTGGGAACGCTGCTGTTCCTGTGCGGCGACAACTCCTCGTTCATCACGGGCCAGACCATCAGCGTGGACGGTGGCGGCACGATGACCTGACGGCACTTAAAAAGAGAAAAAGGGGACGGACATGCAAGCCCAGACGCTCACCACCGAACTTCCAGCTGCGCTCTCGATCGCGGATCCCGCATTCTACGCCGACCTGTCGGACGTCGACGCCGTGTTCGCCACCTTGCGCCGGGAGTCGCCCGTGCATTGGACGGAACCGAAGGGCTACCGCCCGTTCTGGACCCTTACCCGCCACGCCGACATCAAGGAGGTGAGCCGCAGGCCCGCTCTGTTCCTGAACGAGCCGCGAGCCGTGCTGATCAGCACCGCGGCCGAGCAGGGCATCCGCAAGCGAGCCGGCACGGCCAAGCACATCATTCGCTCCATGGTCCGGATCGACGACCCGGATCATACCGCGCTGCGGGCCATCACCAGCCACTGGTTCCTGCCCACGACCGTGGCGAGGCTGAAGGACCAGGTAGCAGGGTTAGCGCGCGAGGCGATCGACGGCATGGCGGCGATGGGAGGCCTGTGCGACTTCTCCCGCGACGTGGCCAGTCCCTACCCGCTGCGGGTGATCCTGGGCATTCTGGGCATGGGGCGGGAGCACGAGGCGACGATGTCCCGGCTGACACAGGAGATGTTCGGACCGCAGGATCCGGAAACGAAGCGCACCGACAACAGCGTCCACTACGCCGGCACCGTTGCCGAGTTCGACGCCTTCTTCGCCGCCCTCACCGCCGAGCGCCGCCAGAATCCACGCGACGACCTGGCCAGCGTCATCGCCAACGCGGTCGTGCACGGCCAGCCGATCGCCCAACATGAAGCCAACGGCTACTACATAACCATTGCCACGGCCGGGCACGACACGACCAGCTCCACAATCGCAGGCGGGATGCTGGCACTCCTGCGCCACCCGGACCAGTTGGCCAAGCTGCGCGCCGACCCAGCGCTGCTGCCGGGCGCAGTGGACGAGATGTTGCGCTGGGTGACGCCCATCCGCCACTTCATGCGGACTGCCACCGCCGATTACACACTGCGCGGCCAGACGGTGCGCGCAGGCGACGACCTGTTTCTCGCCTACCCGTCGGCAAACCGCGACGAGGCGGTCTATCCCGACCCATTTGCCTTCCGCATCGACCGGGGTCCGAACCCACACCTCGCGTTCGGCTTCGGCGCGCATGTCTGCCTCGGCATGGCGCTGGCCAAGATGGAGATCCAGGCCTTCTTTCGCGAGTTGCTGCCACGGCTGGAAGACATGGAGCTTGCGGGTGAGCCGGCCTGGGTCGCCACCAACTTCGTCCAGGGCATGAAGCGCATGCCCGTGCGGTTCCAGTTGGCATGACCGAGCGACGACACGTGAGGGCCTTCGTGGCCGCGCTCGCGGCTGCGGTGACATGGACGGGGTGCGGGGCCGCTGCACGAGCCGCTGACCTGGTGCGGCTCGGTGTTGCCAATGATCAGTCAAGCCTGTCATCCGCGTTTGGTGGGCCCGGCTCCGTCCTGGCGGCTCGCATGGCGGTCGAGGATTTCGGCGGCACAGTCCTCGGACGCCCGATCAAGGTCGTCGTTGGCGACACCCTCATCAAGGCCGACGTGACGACCACCTTCGTGGAGGAGTGGTTCGACCGCCGCGGCGTGTCCTTTATCCTAGACGGCTCGGCCAGTTCGGTCGGCCTCGCATTGCAGGCGCTAATCAAGCAGCAGGACAAGCAGGCGCTCGGGCCGGAGTTCGCGCGAGGGTTGCTGTTCACCACGGCCGTGGTGAACAGCAACGCGCAGACCCGGGCCTGGTCGGATGCGATCAAGGTTCTGGCCAAGGTCAAGGCTGCCGATCTCTTCCCGACCGCGCAGGAAAGCGCCTGCACGCTGTTCCGGGACGTTCGTTGACCGGCCGTTCCTTGCGCGGCCGCGTGGCGGTGGTGGGCGTGGGCGAGACCACGTACTACCGTCACGGCAAGTCGCCCGACCCCGAGTTCAAGCTCGCGCTGCAGGCGATCCTTGCTGCCTGCGCCGATGCCGGCATGGACCCGCGCGACATCGACGGCTTCGCCTCGTTCAGCAACGACCGCAACGAGTCGTCCCGCCTGGCCGCGGCGCTCGGCATCAAGGAGCTGCGCTACTCCGGCATGCAATGGGGCGGCGGCGGCGGCGGTACGGCCGGCGCGGTGGGCCTCGCTGCATCCGCGATCCACGCCGGGCTGGCGGACCGCATCATTGTGTTCCGTGCGCTGGCGCAGGGTCAGTTCGCGCGTTACGGGCTGGGCGGCCAGGCGGATGCCGGCGCTGCCACGGTTTCGGGCGACCACGCCTTCTCGCTGCCCTACGGCGCCATCTCCCCGGCCCAGCGCTTTGCGATGAAGGCCCGGCGCTTCATGCACGAGCACGGCGTGGACCAATCGGCGCTGCGGGCAGTGGCCCTCGCCTCCTACCATCACGCCCAGCAGAATCCCCGCGCAGTGATGCGCGGCCGCACGCTGGACGAGGCGGCGTACGACGCGTCGCGCTGGATCGTCGAGCCGTTCCGCCTGTTCGACTGCTGCCAGGAGAACGACGGCGCGGCCGCCATGATCCTGGCGCCGGCGGAGGACGTGGCCGCCTTCCGCAGCACGCCCGCCTTTGTGCTGGGCGTCGCGTCCGGCTCCGACGCCCGGGCCGGCGCCTCCGGCCACAACGCGCCCAACTACGCTTCCTCGTCCTTCGCCACCGTCGCGGCCCGGGTATACGCGCAGGCCCGGCTCGGCCCCGCCGACGTGGATGCGGTGCAGGCCTACGAGAACTTCACCGGCGGTGTGGTCATGGGGCTGGCCGAACACGGCTTCTTCAAGCCCGAGGACGCGAACGAAGCGATGCGGCTACCCAACCTGCTCGCCCCTGGTGGCGGCCTGCCGCTTAACACCAGCGGCGGCCACCTGGCCGAGTGCTACATGCACGGCGCAAACTTGGTAATCGAGGCGGTTCGCCAGGTGCGTGGCGACTCGCCCAACCAAGTGCCGGGCGCGGACGTATCGCTCATGATTGCCGGGCCGATGGTGACGCCCGTGAGCAGCCTGATTGTTGGTTCCGGAGCGACGCTGTGACTTACCTGCCACCCGGCCTCCCCGTCCCGGTCCCGGAGAACGATGGCCTGAGCGAACCCTACTGGTCCGGCCTGCGCGAGAACGTCCTGCGCGTGCAGCGCTGCGACGATTGCGGCGGAGTGCAGTGGGGGCCGGAGTGGATTTGCCATCACTGCCACTCCTTCCGCCTCGGATGGACCGAGCTCCCGTCCCGCGGTCGCATCTACAGCTGGGAGCGCGCCTGGCACCCCGTCCATCCGGCCTTGCGCGGGCACACCCCGTATGTGGCCGTGCTGGTCGAGCACGAGGCGGGCATTCGCCTGCTCGGCAACCTGCTGGGCCCGCCGGAACAGGACGTGGTCATCGGCAGCGCCGTTGAGGGCGTGTTCGAGCACCATCCGGACGCTTCGCCCCCGTTCTCCCTGTTGCACTGGCGAAACATATGACGGATGCCGACACGCTTGAGCAGCCGATGCGCTGGCGCTGCCGCGTCACGCGCATCGACGGACGCCAGGCCGTGGGCGCCATATTCTCCGGGCGCGCCGGCACGGCCCATCTCGCCAACGATGTACGCACAGCCCGCGCGGCACTGGCCGATGTAGCGGAGCAACGACGATGAACGACCAGGAGCGGACAAGATGACACGCACCAAGATCGCAGCCGCGCTGCTGGCGGCGGCGCTGGCAGCCCCTCCTCTGGCGACGAGCAGCTGGGCGGACGCACCCTCCGTCATCCGCATCGGCGTGATGAACGACATGTCCGGCCCCTACTCCGACAACGCCGGCCGGGGCTCGGTGGTCGCGGCGCGCATGGCGGCTGATGAGTTCGAGGCCTTGCACCCCAGCACGAAGGTCGAGGTCCTCACCTGCGACCATCAGAACAAGGCCGACATCGGCTCGGCAACCGCCCGGGAGTGGGTCAGCGCCGGCCGTGTGGACGCCATCTTCGACATTGCAAATTCCGCCGTCGCGCTCGCGGTCAACGACGTCGTCCGTGGCACCCACACGGCCCTGATCGCGTCCAGCGCCGCTACGTCCGACCTGACGGGCAGATACTGCTCCCCCAACACGGTGCAGTGGACCTACGACACCTGGGCGGTCGGCCACACGCTGGCGCAGGCGCTGGGCCGCGAGGGCGCGCGCAGCTGGTACATGGTGGCCAGCAACAACTCGCTCGGCAAGTCGCTGGTCGAGGACACAACCTACTCTGTCGGCCAGTTCGGCGGCCATATGCTGGGCGCGTCTTACATGCCAATCAACTCCAGCGATTACTCCTCCGTGCTCCTGGCCAGCGAGTCGTCCAACCCGGACGTGATCGCCTTCGCGACCGCGGGCGGAGACACGGTGGCACTGATCAAGCAGTCGGCCGAGTTCGGACTGCGCAAGCCCGGCCGCATGTTCGCCGCCCTGCTGGCCACCACCAACGACGTGAAGGCGGCCGGGCTGGACGCGGCGCAGGGGCTCCTAGTCATCGCTCCTTATTACGCCGACATGGACGAAGCCAGCCGCGCCTGGGCCGCGCGATTCGAAGCGCGCGCCCGCGGCGAAGTGCCGACTGGGTTCCACGCCGGCGTCTACTCGTCCGCCAAGGCGTATCTGGAGGCGGCGGCGGCATCCGGCTCTGCGGACGGACGGACGGTGGTGCGCGCGATGAAGGCAGCCAGGATCCATGACCCGGTATTTGGGGACGTGCTCGTGCGCCCGGATGGCCGGGCCACCCACAACATGTACCTGTTCCGCGTGAAGGACGCGGCGCAGTCCAAGGCGCCGGACGACCTGCTGGAACGGGTGGAGACGATCACGGGCGAGCAGGCATTCCGGCCGCTTGACGCAGGCGGCTGCGCACTTGACCAGATGCGTTGAGCGAACCGGTCAGGCGGGCGTGAACATCGCGACCGGCCCGCGTCCCTCGCGCTCCTGCCACATGAGGCGGACCGCCTGCCCGATTCGCAACGTGTCGAGGTCGCACTCGACGATGTTGGTCAGGATGCGCGGCCCTTCCGCCAGCTCCACCAGCGCCAGCGCATAGGGCTGCTTCCCGCGCGCCACGGTCACGCTGTAGATTGTTCCCATGCCGGCCGCCGTCACGAACTCCACGTTGGGCGACAGCGTGAACGGAGAGGTTGCGCGCGGGTAGAAGAAGTGTCGCCCGGTGTCCTGGCACAGGCCGAGCAACAATCTGCCGTCCTGCGCTGCCTCATTGAACGCGCGCTGCCCGGCATCGGGCGATAGGTCAGCCACTGGTCACTCCCGTTCCAGGATCAGGGTCGCGCTGCCATGGCGGGCGCTCAGCATTCCGCCGGTGCCGTGCGCCAGCGCCAAGTCGCAGTTGGGAACCTGCACCGCCGGGTGGGCCTCGCCGCGCACCTGGCGGACCGCCTCGATCACCTTGGTGATTCCGCCGCGGTTGGCCGGATGATTGTTGCAGAGGCCGCCGCCATCCGTGTTGAACGGCAGCCGGCCCACGCCGGAGATCAGGTTTCCGTCCGCAACGAACCGCCCGCCCTCGCCCTTGGCGCAGAAGCCGAGGTCTTCCAATTGCATCACCACAGTGATGGTGAAGCTGTCATAGATGGAGGCGTACTTGATGTCGGCCGGAGTCACGCCCGCCTCAGCGAACGCCGCTGGTCCGCTCCAGCGCGCGCCGCTCCACGTCAGGTCCACGTAGCCGCCATTTTGGTGCTTGATGGCCTCACCCGCTCCCCGCACCTTGATGCGCGGGCGGCCCAGCGACCGGGCCACCTCCGGCCGCGCCACTATCAACGCGCCGCCGCCATCGCTCACCACACAGCAGTCCAGCCGGTGCAGCGGGTCGCTCACCACCGGCGAGGCCAGCACCTCCTCCACCGTCACAACGGTTCGCAGCATGGCGTTCGGGTTGTGCTGGGCGTGGTGAGAGGCGGCAACCTTCACCCAGGCCAGCTGCTCGCTCGTGGTGCCGAACTCGTGCATGTGCCGCGCCGCGCACAACGCGTAGCCGCTGACGGTGGTGCGGCCGAACGGCCCCTCAAACGGGTCGTCCGGCACGGTGGCCCCCACCGGCCGCACCACCGTCCCGCGCGACGCTTCCGAGCGCGGCCGCCCGGCCAGCGTGATCAGCGCGACCGAGCACTTTCCCGCCGCGATCGCCTCGTGCGCGTGCGCGACATGCGCGAGATAGGACGATCCGCCCACATCCGTGCTGTCAAAGTGCCGCAGCCGGTCAAGGCCCAGGTACTCGACCATGTTCAGCGGCCCGAGCCCGGGCGCGTCGCCGGCACAGAAGTAGCCGTCGACGTCGTCGCGCGTCAGTCCCGCATCCTGCAATGCTCCCCATGCCACCTCCGCATGCAACTGCGCGACGGATTTATCCTCTGCGCGGCGGGTCGGGTGCTCGAATGCGCCGACGATATAGGCTGCACTGTCCATCCTGTTCCTCCCTCAGCCGTTGCGGAACACGGCTGGGCGGCGTTCGACGAAAGCGGCTTTGCCTTCCGCGTGGTCTTGCGTGCCCAGCAGCATCGTTTGCGTTGCGGCTTCGAAGTCCAGCATCGCGGCCAAACTGGCGCCGACGTGGCACAGGGCGGCTTTGGTCGCCGCCAGCGCCGCCGGAGCGCCGCGGGCGAACACCTCCGCCCGGCCCACGGCAGCGGCCAGCGCTTCTCCTGGCGCCGCAAGCCGGTCGGCGAGCCCGATCCGCACCGCCTCCGCCCCGTCCACCGGCTCCGCCCCCAGCATCATGTCCCGCGCCCGGCCCAGCCCGACCCGGCGCGGCAGCGTCCACAGGAGACCCAGATCAGGCGCCACGCCGACACGCACGAACGGCGCGCAGAACCGGGTGTCTGGCGTGGCCACGATGTGGTCGCAGGCCAGCGCGAGCGACAGGCCAGCCCCATAGGCCACGCCCTCCACCGCCGCCACGTATGGCCTGGAACTGTCGGTGATGCGCAGCAACGGCCCGTGCGCCAGCCGCATCCGCGCGTGGATGGCGAGCGCGTTGCCCGACGGCATGTCCGACAGGTCGCCCCCTGCGCTGAAATGCCCGCCTGCGCCCGTAAGGACAACGGCCCGGCACGCGTCATCCGCCTCCGCCTCGTCCAAGGCGGCGGCGAGAGCGGCGCGCAGAGCCGTCCCGATCGGGTTGCGCTTCTCCGGGCGGTGCAGCGTGATGATCCGGACGGCACCCTGCCGGTCCAGATGCACCAGGTCAGACATCGCGTGCAACCTCCAAATGGCCGTTTGCGAGCACGGCCTTGCCGCCGACCGACGCCTCGAACCGCACGACGCCGTCCTCGCGCCAGCCACGGACGTGGATGGTGTCGCCGGGGATCACGGGGGCGGACATGCGGGCAGACAACGCCCGCACCGTCGCGCCGGCGTCCAACAACCCCCGCGCGGCCACCGCGAAGGTGCATAGCCCATGCAAGATGGGCCGGTCCAAACCGGCGCGCCGTGCGGAGGCTGGGTCGGCGTGGAGCGGGTTGCGGTCGCCGCTCAACCGATAGATCAGCGCGGCCTGCGGCAGGGTCGGGATGTCGGCCTCGATGTCCGGCGTCCGGTCCGGTATCGGCGCCGGCCGCGCCGCCTCCTTGGGCGGGCCGCCGAACCCGCCATCGCCGCGCAGGAAATACATGGACTGCACGGTCGCCACCAATGCGCCCGCCGTGTCGGACAGCGTGCGTCCCACCGTCAGCAGCGCCCCGCGGCCGGCGCCCTTGTCCACCAGCCCGGCCACCTTGTTGCGCGCCGTCATCGCCTCTCCCACCCGGAGCGGACGGTGGTTGTTCAGCGCCTGCTCCGCATGGACGACCCGCGCCGCGTCGATCCCCAGCTCCGGCGCGCGAAACCACATCCCAGGGCTGCCCAGCACCACCGGCATGGTCGGGAACACCTCCAATCCGGCTTCGTAGGTGTAGCGGAGCTGCGCCGGGTCGAGCGGGTCTGCACCGAGGCCGAGGCCAAGCGCGTACAGGATGGCGTCCTGCTCGGTCACTTCCACCGCTAGGTCAGGGAAGCGATGCGCCATCACGGCAGCAGGGTCGATCATGCCGCCGCCAGGCGGTCGAGGTGAAAGAAACGGTCGCCAAACAACATCTCGTCACCCAGCAGGCGTTTGTAGTAGCGGCCGATGACGTGCTCCGCCGTGATGCCCATACCGCCATGGAGCTGGACCGCCTGCTCGCCCACGAAGCGCGCGGCCTTGGCGACGCGGGCCTTGGCGGCCGACACCAGGCGAGTGCGCTGGGCCGGATCTCCGTCACAGGCCATGGCCGCCGCCTCTGTCAAGCTGGCCGCGTGCTCCAGCTCCATGCGCATGTCCACCACCCGGTGCTGCAGCACCTGGAGGCTCGCCAGCGGCGCGCCGAACTGGCGCCGGGTCTTGAGGTATTCGACGGTAATGCGCACCGCCTCGCCCATCGCGCCCACCGCGTCGGCGCAGGTGGCGGCGACGGCCAGGTCAGCTATGTGGTCCAGCGCGTCCGCGGCGTCCGCGGCCAGCAGCTCCGCCTCCGCGCCGTCCAGCACCAAGTCGGCCACGCCCCGCCCGTCCGCCAGCCTGGCGGGCAGCATCGTCAGCCCCGGTGCGGCCGGGCGCAGCAGAAATACGGCCACGCGCCCGTCCAGCATCGCCGGCACCAGCAGCAGGTCGGCCTCCGGCGCGCCCAGCACCGTGCTCTTGCGGCCGTGCAGGACAAACCCAGACCCGCGCCGCGCCGCACTGGCCGCAGGACGGGACGGAGCGAACCCGTCCGGCGGCTCCGACAACGCGACCGCCACCTTCAGCCTGCCCGCCGCGACCCCCGAGGCCAGCTCCACTCGCCCCAGCCGCGCCAGGAGCCCCGCTCCCAGCACCACCGCTGGCACGAACGGCGCCGTCACCAGCGCCCGGCCCAGCCCGCCACAGACCAGCATGGTTTCCACGCCGCCCCCGATCCCATCTGCCTCCTCCGGCAGCCCGATCCCGAGCCAGCCCAACTCCGCGAACGCCGGCCAAACGTCGCCACCCGGCCGCGCCATCTCGCGCGCCACGAACTGGTCGACGCTGCGCCCCAGCAGCGCCTGTTCCTCGGACAGCGTGAAATCCATCTACGCGGCAGCAAAGATGTGCTTGGCGACGACATTGCGCATTACCTCGTTGGTGCCGCCGAAGATGCTGGAGGCCCGGCTGTACAGGTAGTCGGCCATCGCCCCTTCCGTGTCCTCGGGCGGCATCTGGCCGAAGGCGTTGTCGCCCGCCTCCGGTCCGTCCAGCACCAGCGCCCGTTCCCCCAGCGCCTCGATCAGCAAGGCCGTCACACGTTGCTGCAGCTCCGTGCCCGCGATCTTGAGCATGGGCGGTGCGAGATCCGACCGGTGCCCGGCCAACTCCGCCGACAGGGCGCGCAGCTCCGAAAACTCCAGCGCCAGCAGGTCTGCCTCGAACTCCGCCACCCGGCGGCGGAACCCCGGGTCCCGCGCCGCCATTCGCGCGCTTTTATCGCGCACCACCCGGCGCAGCCGCTCCATGCGGTTCCACAGGCGCCCGACTGCGGCAATGCCCATGCGCTCGTGCCCCAGCAGAAACTTGGCGTATGTCCACCCTCGCCCGGCCTGGCCCACCAGGTTCTCCCGCGGCACCCGCACGTCGTCGAGGAACACCTCGTTGAGCGAGTGCGACCCGTCGATGGACACGATCGGCCGCACCGTGATCCCGGGCGTGTCCATGTCGATCAGTAAGAACGAGATCCCCTCCTGCGGCTTGCTCCCGGGCGCGGTGCGCACCAGGCAGAACATGCGGTCCGCGTAGTGCGCCTTGGTGGTCCAGACCTTCTGACCATTGACGATGTAATGGTCTCCGTCCACCACCGCCGCCGTGCGCAGCGACGCCAGGTCCGACCCCGAGTTCGGCTCCGAGAACCCCTGGCACCACCATTCGGTGGACGCCAGGATCGGCGGAAGGTAACGCCGCTTCTGCTCCTCTGTCCCGAATGTGTAGAGCACCGGCCCTACCATGCCGATGCCAAACGCCATGAACGGCGGCGCGCCGCATAGGCCGAGCTGCTTCTGGAACAGGTAGCGCTGCACGGGCGTCCAGCCAGGCCCACCAAGCTCCACGGGCCAGGACGGCGCCGCCCAGCCACGGCGGCCCAGGGCCTGCTGCCACGCGACCTGGTCGTCCTTGGAAAGCGCCCGACCGGACTCCACGATCGCTCTCACGCGCGGAGGCAGGTGGGCGGCCACGAACGCGCGCACCTCCGCCTCGAACGCCCGCTCGTCCGGCGTGAACGCCAGCTCCATAGTCAAATCACGTCCGTATTGAACACGTCCATCGTCGTCTCCAGCGGGACCAGGTTGGGCCGCAGCGCGCCCAGCACCCCGTCGCGCACGCTCTCAGGCGTCCAGCCGTCGCTGCGGTGGATCGAGCGCACCGGGCGCGGCTGGCTCATGACCATGATCTCGTTGCCGCGCACGGCGAACACCTGGCCCGACACGTCCTGCGCCTCGTCCGACAGCAGGAACACCGCGAGCGGGCCGACCTTGGCCGCCGTCATCTCCTTCCGCTTGGCCAGGAACGCCGGGTCGTCCGCGCCCGGGATGGAGGTGACCATGCGGGTGAGCGCGAAGGGCGCCACGCAGTTGGAGCGTACCCCCGACCGCGCCATCTCCAGCGCGAGCGAGCGCGACAGTCCGACCAGGCCCAGCTTGGCGGCGGCGTAGTTCGCCTGGGCGATGTTGCCCACCAGCCCGGCCGTCGAGGTCATGTGCAGGAACGCGCCACCCCCCTGCGCACGCATGTGGGGGGCGGCTGCGCGGGACACGTTGAAGGCCCCATACAAATGGACCTTCAACACCGCGTCCCAGTCACCCGGATCCATCTTCCAGAACATCCTGTCGCGCAGGATGCCGGCGTTGTTCACCACGCCGTCGATGCGGCCGAAGGCGTCCACCGCCGCAGCCACCATGGCGGCCGCGCCTGCCTCGTCGGCCACACTGTGCCCGTCCGGCACCGCCTGCCCGCCCGCAGCCTCAATCAACGCCACGACCTCGTCCGCTGGGCTGTCCGCCGCGCTGCCGTCCAGACTAGCGCCCAAGTCGTTGACCACCAACTTCGCGCCCGCTGCGGCGGCGGCCAGTGCGAGTTCGCGTCCGATCCCGCGGCCCGCGCCGGTCACGAGCACGACCTTGCCGTCCAGAAGTCCTGCCGCCATCGCATCCTCCCTCAGATCGCCTTCTCGCGGCCAGCCCAGTACGGGTCCCGCAACTTACGCTTGAACAGCTTGCCGCTCTCCTCTCGTGGCAGCGCGTCCTGGAACTCGACCTGGCGCGGGTGCTTCTGCCGCGCCAGCCGGCCGTCCAGGTAGCGCAGGATATCGTCCGCAGTGACGCCGGGGCCGGCAGGTTCCACCACAGCCATCACGCTCTCGCCCAGCTCATCATCCGGGATGCCGAACACGGCGCAGTCGCGCACGCCGGGATGCTGCACCAGCACGGACTCGATCTCGGCCGGATAGACATTGACGCCGCCGACGATGATCATGTCGCGCTTTCGGTCGCACAGGAACAGGAACCCGTCCGCGTCGACGTAGCCCACGTCGCCGGATGTCACGAGTCCGTCTCGCTCCACCTTCTGCCGCTCGTCCGGGCGGTTGTGGTAGGTAAAATCGGCATAGGCGGCGCAGCGCATGTAGACCTCGCCCGGCGTGCCCGCCGGCACCTCCCGCCCGTCATCGTCCAGCACGCGCATAGTGGTGCCCGGCATCGCGCGGCCGACCGTGCCGGGGTGGGCCAGCCACTCGGCCGAGTCGCAGTGCACCGCGGCGCCGGTCTCCGTGCCGCCATAGGTCTCGTGCAGCACCGGCCCCCACCAGTCGATGACCGCCCGTTTCACCTCCGCTGGGCATGGCGCGCCGGTATGCGTCACCCAGCGGAGGGAGGACACGTCGTAGCGTCCGCGAATTTCCGACGGCAGCTTGAGCAGGCGGATGAACATGGCGGGCACCATGACCATGTGCGTGATCCGCTCGCTCTCGATCGTCGCGAGCGTGCGCTCCGCGTCGAACCGGGAGTCGGTCGCGAGCAGTTCGCCAATGTTGACCGCCATGCGGGCGAATGCGTTGGGCGATGCGTGGTACAGCGGGCCACCAATATAGGCGCGCATCCCGTCTTCGACGCCGTAGACGGCCGAGAACAGCGCGCGGTTGGCTGCCTGCTGTGCGAGGGTCGCTGCCTCCCGCCGGACGCCCTTCGGCCGGCCGGTGGTGCCGGAGGTGTAGATCATGGTGCCGTGCAGCGGCCGGGGCGGCGCGTTCCAGGGAGCGTGCGCGTCGCACCAGGCGTCCCAGACGACATCACTGGGTGCGACATCCACGGCGGCGAGGCGTGACGTTTCGCGCAACCCGGCGCCGACGGGCACTGCCACCACGTCCAGGTGCCGCGGGACCACATGGCGCACTGCCGCCAGCAGGTCGGCATGCGCCACCAGCACGCGCGGAGCGGCGTCGGACAGGATGTAGCTGATCTCGCCGGCCGTCAGGTGCCAGTTGAAAGGCAGGACGTACACGCCGAGATGCACGGCCGCCAGCGATGCCTCCAGGAACGCGTAGTCGTTGCGGAGTAGCAATCCGACGGCGTCGCCCTCCCGCACGCCCAGCGCGTCCAGCGCCGTGGCGGCCCGGCGGGCGCGCATGCGAATCTCCTCCATAGGTCGGGCCTGGCCGTCCACCAGCACCGCCCGGCTGTTCACGTCCAACGTCAATTAAGCCTGCAATCGGCATTCGGCGCCGCGCTCTGCAGCTCACCTGCCGGGATATGCCGAACGACGCGGTAATAATCCCACGGCCCGTGCGACTCTTCCGGAGCCTTGACCTGCATCAAATACATGTCGCGCACCAGGCGCCCGTCGGCCCGGATCGGGCGGCCGACACGGTTGGCGAACCGCTTGCTGAACGCCCGTGTGACGTCGTCAGCATCCCAACAGAAGGTCGTGGGCACGAACAGGCCGTCGATGCTGGACAGGCCGATCGCATTGACGTCCGTTATGAACAGCAGGGCCGCTACCAGCTTCTGGCCCGAGCTGGCCAGGCCGAACTCATGCGCCTGCCGGACCAGGTTGCTCGCGTCGTGGCCAGCCTGGGCGAACGCGACGACGTTAGCTCCGGACGATTGTGCCGACAGGATGGCCGAAGAGAAGTCGGCATTGCCGAACGCCACGGGCATCGACCCGACCACGACGCTACCCTGGGCGGCGATGTCGCCCCGCAGCAGCGCCTCCATCTCGACACCGTAGGAGTAGGCCGGCACAAGGATGAACCACTTCGTCCCACGCCCCGGCGCCGCCAGGACGGCCGTGCGGCTTTGCAGCGCCGTGTCGAACACCCAGATGAAGCTGGTCGGCGTGCAATTCGTCCCGAGCAGCACCTGCGATCCGGCCCCTGTGATCAGCACGATCTTGTTCTTATCGCGCCCGAGTTGCTGAACCGCCAGCGCGATTGAGGTCACGACGAGGTCAACGACCGCGTCCACATGCTCCTGGTCGAACCAGCGCCGGGCAATCGCGCCGGCCACGTCGGGTTTGAGCTGGTCGTCGGCGCTGACGATCTCGACCGGCTGGCCCAGCACGGTGCCGCCCACGTCCTCGACCGCTAGCTGGGCCGCCACAACCGACCCGGCGCCGGTCGCATCGGCCACGATCCCGCTCATATCGGTCAGCACGCCGATCTTGACAGCCTTTGCTGGGCTGGGCCGCACCAAGGCCGGCAGTACCAGCAATGCCAGCGCCGCAGTACGTAAACGGGCACATCGGGCCATCATGACGCTGCGCCTCCCCCAGGAACAGTGCTTCGTATACGTAATATACCGTTGTGGGCCAGGGTGCAAGGAAAACACGTCAGGCGACCTGTCGGGCGGCGGCCGGCAGCATGTCCTCTACCGCGGTGTAGGCGAACACGATGGCCGGGCCGATGGTGACCCCCGGGCCGGGATAGGTGCCTTCCATCAGCGACGACATGTCATTGCCGCAGGCATACAAACCCGGGATGGGCGCGCTGCCGGCGCCGAGCACGCGGGCGCGCTCGTCCGTGTGCAGCCCGGTGCTGGTGCCGTTCATGCCGGGGTGGAGCTCGACGGCGTAGTAGGGCGGGCGGTCGAGCGGGCCCAGGCACGGGTTGAGCGTGCGCGACGGATCGCCCAGGACCTGATTGGCGGCGGTTTCGCCGCGGCGGAAGTCGGGGTCCTGGCCGGTGGCGGCCCCGGCGTTGAAGCGGTCCACGGTGGCCCCGAGCACGGCCGGGTCGATCCCGAGCTGGCCCGCAAGCTCGGCCAGCGTGCCCGCCCGGCGCAAGTAGCCGTCCGCCAGCAGCCGGCGCCGGCGGCCGAAACCGGGCAGCATCAGGCCCAGCCCGTAGGCCCGGGCGGCGCGGGCATCGCCGATCAGCCAGCACGGCACCGCGTCCGGCCCGGCGGCGTACATCCCCCGCACGAACGCGTCGTAGGACGTCGCCTCATTCACGAACCGGCGGCCGGCCCGGTCAACCGCGAGGACTCCTGGCTTGCCGCGGTCGAGGAAGAAATGGGGGTAGACGGTGCTCGTCCCGTCCCGGCGGCGATGCACGGAGATGGGCGCCCAGAACGCGCCATCGCCATTGTGCTCGCCCAGGGACGCGCCGTGGGCCAGCGCGGCGCCGATGCCGTCCCCACTCACCTCCGCCGGCATGGCGGTCACTGTGCTTCGCGGGTGCGGGAGCATGACGTCCTGCAGGGCGGGGGAGTGCGCGAAGCCGCCGGTCGCCAGCACCACGGCCAGCCGGGCCGACACGCGAATCGTTTGCCCGTTCCGCATCACGGTCGCGCCCGCAGCCCGGCCATCCTCCATCACCAGTCCGGTCACGGCCGCGCCGGTCCACACGGGCACGCCCGCGCGGTCCAGCGAATGGAGCAGCCGGGCGCAGAGTGCGTTGCCCATCAGCAGCCTTGTGCCACGCCCGTGGCGCACGCGGTCCGCTGCCTGCCGCGCCACCAGCCGCAACGATCCCCAGGCCGCCTGGGGCGAGCGGCGGGCCCGCAGCAGCGTCTTGATGTCGTCCACGGTGAGCATCATGCCCCACAGCGTCAGGCTGCGAAGCGGCGGTTTCACCAGCCGCACGCGCCGGCCGAGCTCCCGGCCGTCGAACGGCAGCGGCTCCAGCGCGCGCCCCCGTAAGGACGCACCATCGCGGTCGGACAGGTAGTCCGGGTGGTGCGGCCGCGGGCGGAACTGGACGGACGTGCGTTCGTGGAGCTGTGCCACGGCCAGTGGGCCGTTGGTCAGGAACGCGTCCAGCTTGCGCTCGTCAAGGCGGTTGCCGACCACGCTGCGCAGGTAGCGTTCCGCCTGCTCCCTGTTGTCCACGGGCTGGACCGCCTGGGCGTGGAACGTGCCAGGAATCCAAGCGGTGCCGGCGGAGATGGCGGTGGTGCCGCCCACGGTTGCCGCTTTCTCGACCACGACCGCGGACAGCCCGCGCAGTGACGCGAATAGCGCGGCCGACATGCCGGCCGCGCCCGCTCCGAGGACCACGACGTCGAAGCAGCCCTCCTCCATCTAAAGGCCCATCTGCTTCGCGATCACGTTGCGCTGGATCTCGTTCGACCCGCCGCCGATCGGACCCACCCGGCTGTCCCGAAAGAACATCGCCATGTCGTATTCGGTCGAGTACCCGGCGCCGCCCATCACCTGCATTCCGAAGTCAGCGCACCGGAAGTTGTTGTCGGTGCAGACGATCTTGGCCATCGATACCTCCTTGATCGCGTCCTGCCCGCCATCCATCAGCTCCGCCACCCGATAGACCGACTGACGGGCGGTTTCCGACATGATCGCCATGTCCACCAGCTTGTGCGACACCGCCTGGTAGTCGGTGATCGGATGGCCGAACTGCACCCGGTTGCGGGCGTAGTCGGTGGCGTACTCCGTGATGCGGAAGCTGTGCCCGGCCGAGATGGATGCTAGGCAAAGCCGCTCGAAAGCCAGGCACTTCATCATGTTGTGCCAAGCCGCGTTCTCGCCGCCGAGCACGTAGGCGGCCGGGGTGCGGACGTTGTCGAAGAACACCTCGTTGGCGTGCGTCGTGCGCCGGCCGAGCATCTTCAGCTTGCGGATCGTGACGCCCGGCGCCTTCGCGTCCACCAGCATGATGCTGATGCCACGGTGGCGTTGCGCATCCGGGTCGGTCTTGCACACCAGCACGATCCAGTCGGCCACGTGCGCGCAGGTGATCCAGATCTTCTGCCCGTTGATGACGTAGTCGTCCCCGTCCCGCACCGCGCGGGTCTTGATGCCCGCCACATCAGACCCGGTACCCGGCTCGCTCATCGCTAGCGCCAGCTTGCATCGGCCGTCGATGATCTTGGGCACGAACTCGCGCTGCACCTCGGGCGAGCCAAACTTCACCACGTGCATCCCGGCATACACCACAGTCGTCATCACCGCCTGGGCGATGCCGGTGTAGTAGTAGCCGAGCGTCTCGATCAGCGACGTGAAATCCTTGTGGCTGCCGGCCGCGCCGCCGAGCTCTTCCGGGTAGAAGAGCCCGAGATAGCCCGCCTCCGCCAGCGCGTCATACGCCTCGTGCGGGAACTCGGATGCCTCGTCCAGCTCGCGAATGCGGGGCCACGGCAGCTTGCGGTCCAGTAGGTCCAGCACGCTCTCGCGCACCATCTTCTGCTCGTCCGATAAGCCGTATGTGTTGACGAAGCTGTTCATGCGTCCTCCCGAGCTCGCACCATGACCGCCGTGATACCGCCCTGCACGACTTCGCCGTGCTGGTTGAGCAGCTCCATCCGGCGCCGGACCACGCCGCGCCTGCCCTTGGCGCTCCGTCGCGCATCC
>CAXSEX010000021.1:0-21250 GCA_964236415.1 uncultured Acetobacteraceae bacterium
CCAACCCGGACGGGCGCTCCGCGCCTGGCCCCGCGCGCATACCGGTCAGCCCAAACGGCTGCCGGTATAAGCAGGGTTCTTTTGATCGCGCCGCATTTGGCATGTGTTGGGATGGGTGTGGCTGAGGATGGATCGGGTCATGGTTGGCCGGCCTCGGGTTATTGTGACGAGTGCGGCGTCGCGGAGTTGGAGGCGTTGGCACGGTCGGCGCGGCGCGACGAAGGCGGACCAGGCGCATGCCATTCTGTTGTCGGCGAATGGCTGGGCCAGCGGGGAGGTCGCGCGTGCGTTCGGCGTGACGCCGGACAGCGTGCGGCGGTGGCGGACGTGGCGAAACCGCTTGGTTTGCACCGGGTCCATGGCCGGGGGGTGGATGGCTTGTGTGCGAACCCGCAGGCCCGCGCGCGCCGCTTCACGGTTTCGCTGGGCCGGCGCCGATCAAGAGTGAGGCGGCCCTGACACGCGCGCGCGAGGTTCTGCCGAGCCCGGTGGCGGACCGGCCGAACTGGACCCTGCCGCGGTTGCAAGCCGAACTGGCGGCGCGCAGCGGGCTTTCGATCTCCAAGGCGCAGCTCAGCAAGGCGCTGAAGAGGGGGTTCAAACGGCGACGGCCGCGTCATTGCCTGCACGGGCGGCAGGACGCGCAGGCGGTTGATTGGTCTGGGTTGAGGCTACGCCAGCAGGCGCCAGCAGGCGGCGGGCGTCGTCTTGCCGTTGGGCGATGAAGCCGAGGCGTTGACGCATCCGTGTCTGGCGCACTAGACTTGGTCGGTCGCGACATCGAGCACCCAGATACCGTCGTTGGTCTCCCGTGCGATCATCTGCAGCAGAGATAAGCCTATTGCACTGTCGCTGTCCCACGGCGCTTGCACTGCCCACAACTCCCCAAAGCTCTCAGCTCTCGTCGCGAGGACAGGGTAGCGGCGTTGGTGCGCGGATGCCCGGGTAGCCTGACCCTGATGGGGTAGATATGTTCCTGTGATGCCATTCAAGCACAACGCCGCGCGCCGCCATCGCATTCCGCAGGCGCGCTACCGGGCCACAAATTGGGCGGCCTACGAGGCAGGTCTGTGCCGGCGAGGTGGCCTGACGTTCTGGGTGGACACGGCTGCGCCAACCAGAGGGTGCCATCGCGAGCCTCACCGCGGAGGGCACCTACGACCATGATCCCTTCTACCAGGCCGCCGTGGCCTGGCAGCCCGAGTCACCGATCGAGGTGGTCGTCCCACCCCGGGCCGGCGCCGTGCTGAGCACCGCCGCTCCGCTTGCAACAAAGCCCGCGCGACCGTCACCTCAAACTCGTGGCCGAGCGCGGCTGCATAGGCTGGCAACGTGCCACAGGATACGGGAAGCGCAACCATGTGGAAACGACAATGGGTCGCTACAAACACCTGATCGGCCCCAAGCTGCGTGCCCGAACCCGGCCCGGTCAGAGCGGCGAGGGCGACCTCGCTGTCCAGGTGCTCAACCGCATGATCCGCACCGCCAAGCCCGTCTCCGTCCGCCGCTGATCAGTGCGGGTCAGGGATCCTGCTGCCTGTGCTCGGGTCCGTGTACCAATGCCCCGTTTCCCAAGCCGGCCAGCAGCCAAGCTGACGGTACCGTTCATGCAGCATCAGGCGTGCTGATTATGCAAGAAACCGGTTTCGTCGCACCATGAACAGCAAGCGCTGCCGCGTGGCCGACCCGCAACGGCAGGTCGGCGACACAGCAGCCTGCCGGACCATTCGGATGCCAAGCAACAGACCGTGGCAGAGGCTGCGACGAGCATCCTACTGGCATCCCGATTTCGCACAACGGTCTTGTAAGGCCATCCCCAAGAGCCTTGAGCAACGCTTCCTTGCGCGTCCAGCCGGCGAAAAATGCGCCCAGCCGCTCATGGTGCGCGAGCGCCTCGAATTGCCCCAATTCAGAAGCGCCGAACACGTTCCGTGCCAGCAGCATGATGTCAATGCCGGGGTCAATCCGCTCGACGTCTATGCCCACCTCCCTTCCAATGCAGAAGGCGAACGCGACTACGTCTCCAGAATGCGTCACATTGAACCGCATCGGGTGCGAGATGAAGGGCTTGCCATGGCTTCCAATGCTGATCAGGACGTCGTTCGGCGCCACTGCGAGATATTGGCCGATCAGGTGCCGCAAAAGACCGCGCGACACCACTGCACGGTGCCGGTCCGCAGAACGAACATACCGATCAGAGTACTGGCGTTCATGAGGCGACAGCATGTTGGCCAGCACGGCAAGATCGCGCATGCTTGCAGACAGTGACACATGCCACACGTCGACGGCCCCTGCTTCAAGCAGTTTGTATCGGCTATGCCTGGCAAACAGCGGAAGAATGGTCATGCCTCCGCTTGGCATCGACGGCTGTTTGCTTTCGTTGTTCCATCATGGCAAGCGGCCTTCGCGGCGCAGCAGTCCAGAGGCCGCCAGAATGGGGCCTGGCTCCCTGCATGGCAGCGTCGCTGCGCTCCTCGCAACAAAAAGCCGCTATGACGGTTGAAGCACGGGCCTACGCCATTTCCCAGCGACGTGCCAACCAGAGCGCCCCAGAAAAGAAGAATGCGCTGAAGGCGAGCAGGGCCATGATCTCCGGCCAGAGCATGGCCACGGGCATCTGCTGCCAAAACACCTTTGTGAAGCCGTCAAGCGCCCAGGCGTTGAAGGTGACCAACCCAAGATCCTGGACGAAAGCCGGCATCAGGAAGCGGGGGAACATGCTGCCGCCAAGGGCTCCCATTGCGAGCACCACAAGGCCCGACACCGCAAAGATGCGCGCCCTCGTCCGGCAAAGAGCAGCCACCGCCAGGCTGAAGGCAGCCGCGGCGGAAGACGTCAGAAGGCTGACAAGGAACCAGCCACCAAGATGCGGCAGAAGATCCAAGTGGAACGCCAACGCGGCCCACAGGAAAATGGCCGCCAGCTGCGACAGGCAGAAAGCCATCGTGAACAGAAGCTTGCCGCTCAGCAGCTGGAACAAGGAAAGCCGGCTAGACAGCACCCGGGCGAGAATGCCGCTCTCGCTCTCCTCGATCAGGCTGGTCGCGGCGCCCGTCGCGGTGAAGAGGATGGTCATCAGGCCCATCGCCGCGGCATAGAAGGCGATGGTAGGATCAGGCGCCGCGGCGTGCGCGACGGTCCTGACCGTGATGGCCAGGGCGCCGGGCTGCGTCCCCGGTGCGGGGTTCGGCAGGCTGGCCGCATGCTCGAACTGACGAGCCATATGGGTGCGCTGGGGAGGCGTGAGGCCGCCGGTCCAGCCCTCCACCGATTGCGGGCCTGATGTGGACAGCACGTCCGGCGCCAAGGCCAAGGCTGCCTGCTGGAGCATGCTGCCATAGGACAAGGAGGCAAGCGGATCGGACCCGGCGACAACGAGTTCCACGCTGGCAGGCACTCCGCCCGGCAGAAAATCGAGCGGGGCGGCTTCGAAGCCGTGCGGGATGACTAGGAACGCACCGATGCGGTCCTCATGCAGCGCGGCTTCCGCGGTCTTGCCGTCATACGGCGCCAGCGGCGTCGCGTCCTCGGCCTCGCGGATCGTCGTCCCCGGCTGCAAGCGCAGATATTGGACGAAGCGGCGCGACATCTCGCTCCGGTCGTCATCAACCACTCCGAGCACACGAGGGCCGCTGCTTGCTGCGGGATATGAACCCTGCCGGCTCAGGGTGGAAACCCCGGCATAGATGGAGAAGAAAGCCAACGGGACGAGGTAGCCGAGCAGCAGGACGATGCGGTCCCGGCGCAGGTTGGCCCAGGACATCCAGATCACCATGATCATTCCCGCACCTCGCGCCCGGTCAGATGCAGGAACACGCTTTCCAGGCTTGGCGAGTTCAGGCTCATCTTGCGGAGCGGGACCGCGCCGCGGAACTCTTCAAGGAGCGCCGGGAACTCGGCCGCCGCGTCGTTCAGCCACAGCCGCACCACGTCGCCGTCAATCGAGGCGCCGCGCGCCCGAAGCCTGCTGCGCCAGGCGTCGTCGAGGGAGGCGCCCTCGATCACGGCCTCGTGCCGGGAGCCGAAGGTGCGAAGGATGATGTCCTCGCCGCTGCCCTCGGCGATCACGCGCCCGTGGTCGATGATGGCCACCCGGTCGCACAGATGCTCCGCCTCCTCAAGGTAATGGGTGCTGTAAAGGATGGCGACGCCGGATTGGCGAAGCTCGTCGATCATGTCGAGGATGCGTTGGCGGGACTGCGGGTCGATCCCGACGGTCGGCTCGTCGAGAAGGAGGATGCGGGGGCTGTGGATCACTCCGGCCGCAAGGTTCAGGCGCCGCTTCATCCCGCCGGAGAAATACTTGACGGGTTCGTCGGCCCGGTCGGCGAGTGCGGCCATGGCGAGGACGGCATCCATCGCGGCGCCCAGTGGCTCCGGCGCCATGCCATGGCAGGTGCCGAACCATCGAAGGTTCTCCCGGGCCGAAAGGTTGGCATAAAGCGCCAGGTCCTGCGGCACCCAACCGATCTCGCCGGCCGTGGCCGCCGCCCGTGGGGAGTGCTGCCGCGGCCCGATGCGTATGGTGCCGGCGTCCGGCAGCACCCGGCCGACGATGGCGCGTATGAGGGTTGTCTTGCCGGCCCCGTTCGGCCCGAGCAGCCCCAGGACCTCGCCCTGGCGCAGCACGAGGTCAACGCCTGCAAGGGCCTGATGGCCGCCGAACGACTTCCGCAGCGCCGCGATCTCGATGGCGCTGCCAAGGGCGCCCTGCCGCGACGGGCCTGCCATGCTGGCAGCGGCCTCGGCTGGAGGGGCGCCGACGCGCCGCGCGGTGACAAGGAAGGTATGGGGCAGTTCGAGATGGCTGCGCGGCGGGACCGGCAGCTGCCAGCGGCCGTAGTTCGCCGCAGCCTCGCCGGGCTGCACCACCGCCGCCTTCCATCCATGCCGGGCGAGGAACCGCTCCGGGTCGTCCGTGCCCGAGTACCACCCCATGCCCTGCTGTTCGAGCGCCCTGAGCACGTCCTTCATCCAGGGCGCGTTGAGGTAGGAAAGGCTCACGAGGTCGGTGGCCAGGATGCTTCCAGGCACGGACACGGCCGTGATCCGCTCCAGGATGCGGTTCACGGCGCCTTCCCGCAGGTAGTAGAACAACCCCTCAATCAGCCAGAAGGTAGGCTGCTCCGCGCGGAAGCCCGCAGCCGCCAGGGCGGGCAGCCAATCGTCCTCCAGGTCGGCGCCGATCAACGAGGGTGCGCAGTGCGCGTGCGGCGCCGCTTGCAGCAGGAGCCGCTCCTTGAGGGCAAGCGACTCCGGCCGGTCGATCTCATAGATGCGCGTCCCCGGCGGCCAGTGCAGGCGCACGCTGCGCGCATCCATCCCGGCCGCCGGCATGACGACCTGGGTGACGCCCTCCTCGCCGGCGCGCAGCACGGCCTCGTCAAGGAAGCGCGTGCGGATCGCCAGGTAGGCCGCCATCAGGTCGTGATGAGGCTGCTCCTCGGCGCGCGCCAGCATGGCCATGCCTTCCTGGCCGGCGAGCAGCTCGGCCAACGGGTCGTCGAACAGCCGGTCGGGCCGCTTCGACTCGCGGGCGCGGTGGGCGGCCGTCCAGCGGGCGGTGGTCGCGACGGCATCAACGAGGGTGTCCGTGGCGACCGGCAGCGCGGCGGCGTCATTCATAGCGCAAAGCCTCGATAGGATTGAGTTCGGCTGCCTTGCGCGCCGGGTAGTAGCCGAAGAAGATGCCCACGGCGGCGGAGAACAGAAAGCCGACCGCCATCCCGGGAAGCGACAACGTGGTCGGCCAGGCCGTGAAGTAGGACACGCCCTGTATCGCCGCGATGCCGAACAGGATGCCGCCCAGGCCTCCGCTCACGCTCAGGATGACGGCCTCAGCCAGGAATTGCAGCAGGACGTGGTGCCGCCGGGCGCCGATGGCCATGCGCAGCCCGATCTCCCGCGTCCGCTCCGTGACGGACACGAGCAGGATGTTCATGATCCCGATGCCGCCGACGAGCAGCGAGATGGACGCGACCGACGCCAGGAGAAGCGTCATGATCTGGCTGCTGTTCTGGGCCGTGGCGACGACCTGGCTCAGGTCGCGGATGTCGAAGTCGCCGGTCTGGCCCGGCTTGATGTCATGCCTGCGGCCGAGCGTCTGACGGATTTCCTCCATCGCCTTGCCGACCGCGCCCGTGCTGGCCGCCTGCACGTACATGACGTTCACGTAGCCGGTGAGGCGGGGCTGGATCCCGAAAGGGTTGGGCGGCGCGCCGTAGGGGCTGTCCTGCGGCTTCTGGATCTGGCTCGGCGCCGCGGCCCCCACCACCCGGCGCTCGGCGGTGCTGAACGGGACCATGATCACGTCGTCCTGATCAAGGCCCCAGGTCGTCTGGCCCTTGCCGGCGAGCAGGCCGACGATGCGTAGCGGCACGCCGTTGACGAGGATGATCGCTCCCAACGGCGTCTGGTAGGGTTCAAAAAGCTCGCGGGCGGCCGTCTGGCCGATCAGGGCCACCAGCGCGCTGCCGCGGTCGTCCGTGTCGCTCAAGGCACGGCCCGCGGCGATGTGCCAGTTGCCCATCTCCTCGTAGCTGGCCGTGACGCCCTGCACGGTGGTGAACCAGTTCTTCGTGGCGCTGAGCGCCTGGCCGGGCTGTTGGATGAGGTAGCTGACCTGCGCCACCTGCGGGTCCTCGCGGCGGATGGCTTCGGCATCGCCCGTAGTCAGCGTCGATGCGCTGCCGAAGCCGCTGCGCGCGCCTCCTTTGCTGACCGCGCCCGGGAGCACCACCATGAGGTTGGTGCCCAGGCTTTCGATCTGCTTGCGGACCGCCTGGGCGGCGCCCTGGCCGATTGCGACCATGCAAACGAGGGAGGCCACGCCGATGAACACGCCCAGCATGGTCAGGGCGGAGCGCAAGGCGTTGCGCCGTATGGCCGACCCGGCCGCCGCGAGGGTCATCCAGGCGAAGGCAGGGCCGGAGCCTCCCCGCGCCGTGCCGGCCGCCCCTGACCCGGCGGGACGCGGCCGGGCCTCGATGCGCGCCTCCTTCCGTTCATCGGACACGATCCGGCCGTCGCGCAGGGTCAGTATGCGGTCGGCATAGTCCGCCATGTCCGCTTCGTGCGTCACCAGGACGATGGTGACGCCCGAAGTGCGGTTGAGCGCCCGCAAGGTGGCCATGATCTCGTGCGACGCCTGGGAGTCGAGGTTCCCCGTCGGCTCGTCGGCAAGCAGCATGCGCGGCGAGTTGATGAGCGACCGGGCGATGGCGACACGCTGCTGCTGGCCGCCGGAAAGCTGCGCCGGGGTGTTGGACGAGAACCTGCCAAGGCCGAAGTGCCCAAGCGCGGCACGCGCCCGGTCCCGGCGGTGACGGCCCGAGGCCGCCTTGTCGCCGGCGTAGAAGAGCGGCAGCGCGACGTTGTCGATTGCGCTCGTGCGCGGCAGCAGGTTGAAGCTCTGGAACACGAAGCCGATGCTTTGGCTGCGCAGCCGGGCCAGCTCCGGCTCGCTCAGCCCGGCCACGTCAGTCGCCTCGAACCGGTAACGGCCGCTGCTCGGGCGGTCAAGGCATCCGAGGATCGACGTCAGCGTGGACTTCCCGGAGCCGGATGGCCCCATGAGCGCCACGAACTCCCCTTGCTCGATCTTGAGGTCGATGCCGCGCAGCGCATGCAGGGTGGTTGGCCCGACCCGGTAGGTGCGGGTGAGGCCGTTGATCTCGATCATGGCATGCCTGGGGCGCTGCCGGCCTTCTTCTCGGCGACGATCACCTTGTCCTGCGGCGTCAGGCTTCCCTGAGTCACCTCGGCGTTGGTGTAGTCGTCCAGGCCGATGGCGACCGACACGGGCTGCGGCCGGTCGTCGCGCAGCACCCAGACATGCGGCCTCGCCGCGTCGGTCGCCGACAGGGCGGCGGCGGCAGGTCCGTCCGGCGCGTAGCGGAGCGCGGCGCTGGGCACGCGCAGGACGTTGTTGTGCTCCGCGGTGACGATGTGGGCCACTGCCGTCATCCCGGGCTTCAGCAGCAGCGCGCTGTTGTCCACGCCGATCACCACGTCGTAGGTCACGACGTTCTGCACCATTTGCGGAGCCTGGCGGATCTGCTTGACGACGCCCAGGAACGGCATCGCGGGCAGGGCCGACACCGTGAAGAAGGCCTTGGCGCCGGGCTTGATGTTGTCGATGTCGGATTCGCTGACGTAGGTGTCCACCTGCATCTTGGCCAGGTCGGTCGCGATGACGAACAGCGTGGGGGTTTGGAAGCTTGCAGCGACCGTCTGCCCCTGCGACACGTTCCGCGAAACGACGGTGCCGTCCACCGGCGAGACGATGTCGCTGTAGTCGAGGTTGACCCGGGCGACGCTCAGCGCCGCGACCTGCTGCCGGATCAGCGCCTCGTCCATCGCGACCTGCGCCCGGGCCTGCTCATAGTTGCTGGTTGCCAGCTCGAATGCGTCCTGCGACACGTCCCGGCGCTTGACGAGCGATGCGTTCCGGTCGCGGACCATCTCCACGTAGGCCAGGTTGGCCCTGTCCTTGTCCCTTTGCGCGATGGCGGTGGCAAGGATCGCGACCTGCTGGTCCACGGTCGCCTGGTAAAGGCGGGGGTCGATCTTGGCGCAAAGCTGGCCGCGCCGCACCGTGGTGTTGAAGTCGCAGTGAACATCCTGGATCACGCCGGAAACGTAGGTGCCGACCTGCACCGTGGTCTCGGCGTTGACGGTTCCGCTGGCAGCAACCGAGGGGGCGACCTGGCCCCGTGACGCCGGCATGGTCACGTATTGCTGCGTCGGCTCGGCCGTCCAACGCTGGCGGAGGAGCGTGGCGCCGCCCGCCAGGGCGAGGGCGAGGGCGCCGAGGCCGGACAGCCACCAGCCCGGCAGAGGCTTGCGCCCTGACTCGCCGACGGTCCCCGCCGGCTCGAACAGGGAGTTGTCGGGGGCGGGCCTCAAGAGAGGACCGGAGCAAGCGCGGGCAGGCGCCGGGTCAGGGCCAGGGCGATTGCACGGTCCCCGTCAATGGAGGTCGCCACCTCGATCACGCGGTCATGCGGATCGTCGAGGATCTCGACCACGCCGTCCACGGGGCGCACCCGCTGGACGATGAACCGCGGCAGCGCCTCGTGCCCATGGCCGCACGCCTTGGCGCTCGCCTCCTTAGCGCACCAGGCGCGGCTCGCCCAGGCCGTCCGCTCCGGCTCCGCGGGCGGCAGGCAGGCCAACTCCTGACGGCTGAGGGCGAAACCGTAGGACCCGGCGCCGCGTCCGGTCATGCTCGCGATGCCGACCCCGACCGCTTCCGTGCCCGACGCCGCGGCAACCGCCTCGTCGGCAAGGTGCGCCACGGCAATCGACGAGGGGCCATTGCCGGGCGACAGCAACATGACGCCGCCGGACAGGGTGGCCAGCTCGACCTCCAGCGGATGCAGGGCGATGCCGCGGTGCCGGCGGAACCAGTCGCGGACGCAGTCTTTGGCCGCTATGCGGCCGAGCAGCCAGTCAAGACGCGGCATCTGCTGGTACTCCTGCCATTCCGCAGCGGTCAGGTAGTACCGGGCGATCCATTCGGGATCAACATCGCCGAGATCAAGGCGCCGCACGCGATAGCAGGACAGGGTTGAGTCGCCGATGTCCCAGGGACGGCCTATTGAGCCGTCTTGAGGCCGGTGATTGCGCTCCAAGAGGCATTTTGGCCAGATCACCCAGATCTCCTCCCAGCCCTCGACGCGCAGCAGCAGGTCGCCAGCGGGACCGACGATGTCGAAGTCACCCTGGACCCGGCGCTCGTCCAGCCTCCGGTAGCCGATCCTCGCCTGCGCCCGCACGCCGGGCGGCGGCAGAAGCCCGTACCGCGAGATGCGCTTCACCCGGATCGGAACGAGGAAGCGCCGGTCGTTGACCCAAGCCGGCACGCCCATCATCTGGGCGACGCTGTCGAGCAGGATCGGATCGAAGATCGGTGCGGGAGGATTGCCGGCGAACAGGTCCTGGGGATCGCGCAGGATGACCTCGCCGGAAACCGCGTCGGCGGACATGGCATGCAGGGCCGTGATGGCGCGGAAAAGCGGCCCCTGGAACAAGGGTCCCTCGTCATAGTAGTCGGCCGCACTCAACGGGCAGCCGGTCTCGCAGCGGAACGCCCTTGGTGCCGGCGCGTCCGGGAGGCGGCCCATGGCGACACGGCCGCGCATGGCGGGCTTGGCCTCGCCCTCGATCCTGATCTCGACCTGAACCTCGGATTCGGCCAGACGTTCGGCAACGATGACCAGGGCCAGCGTGTCGGCGTGCTTGAGCGAAATCCAGCTGATCGCCTCCACGTCGTGGCAGTCGAGCACCGACAGCCCAGGGAGCAGCGCCTGCGCCGCCTGGGACATAGCCTCGATGGCAAAGGCGAACGGCAAGGTCGGCAGCAGGTCCCGCGCGGGCTTCAGCAGGCCGGGCACGGCCAGGAGCACGTGGTCGCCGAGGAAACGGTGCACCGCCAGGTCAAGCACCAGGCGCGAGCGCAGCGTCTTGCCCGGCTCGGCCTCGATGGCCTCTCCCAGCATGGGCGATGGCTCCGGCGGCTGCGCCGCCCGCTCGGCGGCTATAGGCCGGTGCGCCTGCGCATGATCCAGGAACCGCGTCAAAAGCTCGGACAAGGCCCGGTCGGCCCGCCGGTCGATCTCAAGCAGCTCCGCCAACCACGCCGCGACCGGGACGCCGCCAAACGGCATCGGCATGTCACCGGTGCCCGGCCGCTCCGGCAAACGCGCAGAAGGAGTGGCGTCGAGGTCAAGCTGGCCCAACGGGCGGTGCCGGTACAGCGACAAAGGATCGAAGGAAACGCCCATCGCCAGCAGCTGCGCCAGGACATGCTGCAGCTGCTCCAAGCCGGAAAGGTACTCGACATCAATCGACAGTGCGATGTGCGGCTCCAGGGCGAGGTTCTTCTGGACCGTCGGCAGCAAGCGCCCGCCGCCGCCCAGCTGCAGGAAGATCCGGATGCCGTGCTTGTGCATCCTCGCAATCGTCTCGCGCACGCGCACGGCACCGGTGACGTTCTGGCTCAGGATCTCGATGATCTCCCGAGGCTCCGGCGGGAACAGGCGAGCGGTCACCGACGAGTAGATGTCGGCCTCAAGCCGCTTCAGCGGCATGGCCGAGAGCGTCTTGCTCAGCTGCCCGCTGTAGGGGGCCGCATGCTTGGTGTGGAATGCCGAGAAGGACGCCATGAGCGGCGAGCTTGGGATCGCGGAGGCCCAGATGCCGGCCGCACGCAACCGCTCGATCGCGACGCCCACAGCGGCCTCCTCGCCGCCGATGAACGCCTGGTCCGGCGAAACGTCGATCGTCACCGCGACCTCGTCGCCCAGGGGCTGGATCACCGCCTCGATGTCCTCGGCGGAGGCGCTGACCATTGCCCAGCTGCCCCGGTAGCTGTCGTTGATCTGCAGCAGCGCCGACGACTCCGCGGGCGCCTGCGCCGTGCTGGCCGCGGTTTCCATGTCGATGATGCCGGCGGCGACCAGCGCGCTCCATTCACCCAGCGAGAACCCGGCCATGGCGTCGGCGCGGAGTCCGAGCGCGCGGACAAGCGAGTAGGTGGCCAGGTTGGCGATCATCGTCCCGATGGAGGCCCGCTGCGACCACTTCAGCTGCTCCTCGATCTCGGCCAGGGTCGCAAGGTCGCAATAGGGCGGCGGGAAAAGCTGGAAGCTCAGCTTGTAGGCGACATCGTCCTCGGCGCAGACCGCCTCGGCGCGGTCGAGCCAATCGAGGATCGCCGGAAAATGCAGCGCCAGCTCCCCGATCCGGTCCGCATACCCGCCCGCCAGGCCGGGGAAGCCCACGCCCGGAAAGAGAAACCCCACCTTCCCGGAGTGGCTCCCAGAACCGAAACAGGTTCCGACGAAGTTCGTCCAGGCGTCGGTCGTGTCGTTCAACAGCCGCTGTTCGACGGCCGCGAGCCGGGTTCCCAACTCGGCGGCGTCGTGGGCGACGGTCGTGAGCCTGAACCTGTGGCTGCCGGAGAAGCCGGTGGCGAGGGTGAAGGCGAGGTCGCCAAGGCTGCCGCCTGCCGGGCCTTGGGCGGCAAAGCGCTGAACGCGGCGGACTTCTTCGCGCAGCGCCTCGCGCGTCGCCGCTGCGATGACGATCATCTCGGACGGCCAAGGGGTCAGCGATTGCCAGGCCTGCTTGGGTTCTGCTGCGTTCTCTTCCAGGACAACGTGGCCGTGCAGTCCCGAGTCGGCCATGTTGACGCCGGCCCGCCGGCGTGCGCCGGTTGGCAAGATCCAGGGCCTCAGCTTTGCGTGGACGTAAAGGCGGCTGTCTTGGATGTCCGGGTGCGGCTTCTCGGCGCCGGGCGTCGGCGGCAAGGCGCGGTGATAGATCGCCAGCGCCGCCTTGATCAGCCCCGCGACGGCGGCGGCGTGCCCAGCCGCCCCGACGATGGAGCTGCTTGCGCCGAGCGCCACTTCGGGAAAACCCGGCCTGCCGAAGACGTCGTGCAATGCGGCGAGTTCCTCCGCGTCGGCGGCGGCTGCCGCCGCGCCATTGCCTTCGACCAGGCTCACGGTGGCAGGATCAATGCCGGACCGCGCATAGGCCGTGCGGAGCGCCGCCGTGCGGTCGGGTGACAGCTCGATGCCGGCGATGAGGGCGTAGATGCGGTCGCCGTC
Organism: uncultured Acetobacteraceae bacterium; assembly: GCA_964236415.1. Classification (GTDB taxonomy): domain Bacteria; phylum Pseudomonadota; class Alphaproteobacteria; order Acetobacterales; family Acetobacteraceae; genus CAHJXG01. The sequence goes on from CAXSEX010000021.1 coordinate 12,618, forward strand.
GCGCTCGGCGTCGCACTGCCGTTTCAGCACGACCGCCCCGCATCCCCGGCTCGCGGGACTGCCCTGGCTGGACGCCGTGTATGGCCTCACAGGGCTGGCGGGCCCCGGGTCCGGCCCGCTGGACAGTTCCATGCCTGCGACCATGCCAACGTCGCATGTCAGGCCGCGCAGGCGGCCCAGCACGAGGTCGAGGGCGTGGATGGTCGATGCCGAGGCGACGATGTCAGGGCAGGTGGAAGCTGGGAAGGCGGGAGCCGCGTCGGCGGCAGCCATGCCTGAGACAGCCAGAACCGTCCTTGCCGCCGGACCCGCGGCATCGTCAGCCCCGGATGGCCGCCCCACCCTGGAATCCTGCAAGGCCGCCGCAAGGAGGTGCGACACGCTTCGCTGTTCGAGTCCCTCATGGGCGACCCTCTCGCAGCCGATGCCGAGAGCAACGTTGTGCCAGAAGCCAGCCAGGTCGCGGATGCCTGGAAACACGCAGGACATGCCGACGATGGCGATGTCCCCCGCCTGCCCGCGGGCGTCCCCGGCGCCCGCGGGTTGCGGGGCCGAGGCGGCTGTGACCTCAACCAACGGAACCGTCGAGATCGGAACGGGCGGCGACGGCCGGCACGCCGGTTGATGAAGGCGTTTGAGGCCCATCGCCGGAACTGGCGAAGATCAGGACCTCAGCGTCGCCCTTCTGGCCGAAGGAAACCTCGTCGATGAACCGTTGGCAGCCGGTGTCGATGGGCAGCCAGTCGAAGCCGCGCGCCCCATGCAGCTCGCTGGAATACCGGGTGGCCATGCCGGAGTCCGCCCAAGGCCCCCACCCGATGCTGACGACGCGGCCTGACCATCGCGCGTCCAGGTGCCAGGCGAGCTTGTTCAACGCCTCGTTGGCGGCTGCGTAGTCGGCGCCGCCGGCGCATCCGTAGCGTGCGGCGACCGACGAGAAGAACGCCATGAAGCGCAGCCGCTCGGGGCGCAGCACGCGCGCCAGCGTCAGGGCCGGCGACACCTTGGTGGTGAACACCCGGTCGAACGAGTCGAGCGACTTGCCGAGCACCAGGCCGTCCTCGACCACGCCTGCGGCGTGGATGACGCCGTCGATGCGGCCATGCCGGCGGTAGATCGACGCCACGAGCGCCTCCAGGGCGGCGGCATCGCAAACGTCGAGGCAATGGTACTCGAACGGAACCCCCATCGCATCCAGGCGGGCAAAGCCGGCCCGCATCTCGCGCAGCTGCAGCAGGGCCTGGTAGTCGGCTTCAACACCGAGCGGCGACAGGCCCTCGCCACGGCTGCGCCGGAGTCCTGCCAGGGCATGCTTCAGCTCCGCTTCCCCAACCAGCCCCGAAGTTGCCGGAGATTCGTCTGCCGGCTGCGCCGTCCGGCCGGTCATGACCATGCGGCAGCCATGCCGTGCAGCAAGCGCCGCGCAGACATGCGCCCCGATGCCGCGGGCGCCTCCCGTCACCAGGATGACCGAGTCGCGGTCAAGCTCGACCTGAGCCTGGCCCCGGCGCTCAAGCTCCGTCTCCACCGTTTCCAGGACACAGCGGCCTTGGCTGGAGTACCCGACCTCCATCGCGGAGTCCCAGCCGCCGAGTTCCGGCCAAGCCTGGGACGCGGCCGCGCCATCGCCGGCGAAAGGGTCCAAGTCCCAGCAGCGGACGAATACCTCCGGCCATTCCTGGGCGAGCGACTTGACCAGGCCGGGCAGCCCGGCCTGGCCGGGGCTGAACTGGCCGGATGCCGCGTCCAGCCCGAAGCTGCCGCCCATCGCGGTCACGGCACCCAGCGTCCCATGCGCCTGCCGCAGGTCGCCGCCGAACACGGACGCCAACACGAACAGGCTGCGCAGTTCGAGCGTGTCGTGCCCGCTTGCGACGCCGGGGGTGGACGGCAGGAGGTGCCATATGTCCGTCACCGGTCCCATCTGCCGCTGGATCAGGTCCCGCAAGCGCCCGACGCAATCGGGCGAGAGCAGGTCGGCCTCGTAGTTGCCGTGGCTGGTGGCCCGCAGCCCGGCGCCATGCCGGACCAAGGCGACGGGCGGCGGCAGGTCGGCGCCGCGAAGCGTTTCCGCAAGCTGCTGCGCCCTGCCGTTCTCGTCCTCGGTGATCAGCAGGACGCCCCATTGCCGATGCATGAAGTCCAGCCCCGCCGCTTGGGGACGATGGAACATCACTTGCAGGTCGGACGGTCCCTCCATCGCCGCCACATTCGCTTGCACCCGGTACCGCCTGATGTTGCCGGGTTCGAACGTCGGCTCCTCATGCCTGTCCATCCCGCGGTTCTGGCGCGGCCCTGCTGGCGGAGGCGCCTGGGTTCGCGTGGCTGGCGGCGGCAGCGTGCTGGCTTGCAGCAGCGCAACGATCTGCTGCAGGCTGCGCAGTGGGTTGGTGGCGAGAAAGAACGCATCCGCCGTCATGTGCCCAATGCCGTCCTGGCTCAGCCGCTCGAACAACGCGCCGAGGATCTCGGTGCGCTTGATCGAGTCAATGCCGAGGTCGGCCTCAAGGTCATGGTCGAGCTGGAGCATCTCGGTCGGGTAGCCCGTGCGCTCGCTGACCAGGGCGAAGAGCAGGTCGCGAGGATCGAAGGACGGCGTCCGCGGCGCCGCCTGCGGCGGGGCTGCAGGCGCCGTCAGAGGCCCCGCTTTCGGCGGCGGGGCGGCGAGGCCCGGGCCGACCTGCTCAAGCCAGGCGACCACCTGGCGCAGGCTGCGCAGCTGCGCAGCCTTGGCGAAGAAATCCTCGACCGGCTGAGTGGCGCCCAGGCTCTCGTGCAGCGAGCCGAAGATTTCCGTGCGCTTGATCGAGTCGATGCCGAGATCGGCTTCCAGGTCATGGTCAAGGTCGAGCATCTCCACCGGATAGCCGGTGCGCGCGCTGACCACGGCCAAGGCGATCTCTGCCGTGGACGTGTCCATGGGGGCGGGCGGCGGCACGGCACCAGCCGACGCGACAGTTTCCACCCGCGCGACGGTCGTCGCCAACGCGACGGTTTCCACCGCTATGGTTTCGGGCATGGGCACCGGGCTGGGCGCTTGCGGCGGGCGTGAAGCCTGCAGCCAATCCAGCACGTCGGACAGGCGGCGCAGCTGTGCCGCTTCGACGAAGAACGTTTCGGCGGTTGACGCCTGCAGCTCCGGACTGAGCCGCTCGCGCAGCGCGCCGAAGATTTCCGTGCGCTTGATGGAGTCGATGCCCAGGTCGGCTTCCATGTCCTGCTCAACCGAGAGCATGTCGATGGGGTAGCCTGTGCGCTCGCTGACGAGTTCGAGCAGCAACTGCGCAAAGGCCGGGCTGCTTTCGCTCGGCGATGGAACGAGTTGGGGCACGGGCTTCGGGGCCGGTGTCGGCTCTGCAACCTGGCGGTCCACATGGACCGGCTCCGTTCGGGCAGGCATCCCACTGCCCGAAGGCCGGGGCGCGTCAGGCATCCTGGCCGGCGCCGGCGGTGCCGCGGCTGGTGGCGCCGGAACCGTGTCGCGCTTGGCTACAGCGGGCGCCTCGTCGGCCGCACGCCGCTGCAAGCCGGCGCCCGGAAGCAACTGGGCGACGAAGCGTTCCATCAGGCTTTCCCGCTCACGCTGCGCCACATCCTGCGATGCGCGGAACTCTGCGAGCAGAGCCTGAAGCGAGGACGCGACGTCCGCGGGTGACGTGTCGCTTTGCAGCACGGGCTGTGCCGCAGGCAGGTGTCGCGGCAGCGCCGGAACAGGGGCGGCGACTGGTTGCGAGGTGCGCGCCAGCGTGGCAGCGGCACCCGGTTGGCTGAACGGCTGCGCCAACGGCGGACGTCGCAGCGGCGGCGGGACGGCCACCACATCCCGTGGCTTCGAGGCGTGTGCCGGAAGAGCGGCGGCATCCGGCCGATGGGGCGGCGGCACCGGCGGCGCCGCGGCGACGGGACGCCGATCCTGCGCCACGGGCTTGGCAGCAGCGGCGAGCCGCTCGTTCCTCACGGTCTGCGGCGCCGGACCGGCGGAAGCGGCTGCCGGGCGGAGGGGACGGGAACGGCCGCTATCGACCAGCCAAGTGGTCGCCGAGTGCGCTGCCTGCTTGCCGGCGTCCTCGAACCTGCCTTGCAGGGTGATCCCGGCAAAGAGCCGCTCCAGCCGCGGCTGCGCGCCCGCCGCGAAAAGTTGCCCGACCACGCCGAGGAAATCGGCGAACGGATTGGTCGAGCCGGGCCGGTCCGGGGTCAGGAGACGGGCCGGCCGGCCCGCCAGGATCTGCCGGGTCAGCCCGCTGAGGATCTGGCCTGGCCCGACCTCGATGAAGGTGCGGACCCCGGCGGCATACATCGCCTCGATCTGATCGAGAAAGTGCACCGGCTTCGTCAGCTGGTCGATGAGGATGCGCCGGATGCCGTTAGCGTCGGCAGGGTAGGGTTCCGCCGTCAGCCCGCTGTAAACGGGCAGGCTCGGCGGGCGGAACTTCACGAGCGTCGCGGCCCGGGCAAACAGCACGGCCGCTGCAAGCGCCTCCGGGATGTGGAACCCCGCGCTCATCGGCAGCTTGCTGCAGCGGATCGACATCGCCGCGAGGCGCTCCGCAAAGGCCTCGATGGCCTTGCTCTCGCCGCCCACCGTCAGCTGCTTCGGCGCGTTGATGGTCGCGATGGTGACGCCCGGGCTGTCTGCCAGGAGGCTTTGGACGGTGTCCCGGCTTTCGCTGACGGCCAGCATGGCCACGGCGCCGCGGCCCTGCGTTTCCTGCACCACGCGCCCCCGGAGCTCGGACAGCCGGATCAGGTCGTGGAACGACAAGGTGCCGGCGACGCACAGCGCGACATACTCGCCGTAGCTGTGCCCGGCGACGAAATCGGGGTGGATGCCCAGCTCGTCGAGCAGCATGTACAAGGCATGGTCCGCGGCGCCCAACGCGGGCTGCGTGAACCACGTCTGGTCCAGGGTCTTGCGCTGCTCCGCGGCTTCGCCCTCATCGTAAGCAGGCGGCGGAAAGATCGCCTTTGTCAGCGAGGAGGGCAGCACCTCTGAAAGGATGCGGTCGGCCGCCTCGAAACGCTCGCGCACGATGGGGCAGTAAAGCGCAAGCTGCTCAAGCATGTTGAGGTGCTGCGATCCCTGGCCAGGGAACAGGAATGCCGTGGTGCCGGCGCTGGGGCTGCCCTCGCCGAACAGGATCGGCCCGATGGGCGGCATCGGCTCGTCCGCCCGCAGCTTCGCCGCAGCCGAACCCAGCTGCGCCTGCAGCTCCGCCAGGCTTCCGGCAACGAGGGCGAGCCGGCAGTCGCCCTTCGCTTCGCGCTCCCGGCGCAGCAGCGTCGCCGCTACGTCGATCAGGCGCGGCGATGGGACGCCATCGAGCGACTGCTGCAGCGCGTCGACCTGGTCGGCCAGCTTTGCGCGGGTTGCCGCCCGGAAAACCATGAGTTCGGCCGGACGCGACGCCACCGCGGCGCCATGGCCGGGAAACTCCTCCAGGATGGCATGGAAGTTGGTGCCGCCGAAACCGAACGCGCTCACTCCGGCGCGGCGCGGCGTGGGGCTGCTGTGTAGCCACGGGCGCGCCCGCCCGGTCAGGTAGAACGGGATCGACCGGTCGCGTATCGCGGCGCTTGGCTCCTCGAACAGCGTGGGCGGCAGTGTCCGGTGATGGAGGGCGAGCGTCGTCTTGATCAGGCCCGCCAGGCCGGCGGCATTCTTGGTATGGCCGATCATCGACTTGACGGAACCGATGGCGCAGCTTTGCGGGGCCGCCTCGGCTTCTTGGAACACCTGCCGCAAGGTTTCAAGCTCGGCACGGTCCCCCGCGATCGTGCCCGTGCCGTGCGCTTCGACCAGGCCCACAGCGGAGGGCTGGAACTCCAGCCCGGCATAGGCGCGCTCAAGCGCCCGGCGCTGTCCCTTGATGGACGGCGCAGTCAGGCTCTTGTCGCGGCCGTCGCTGGAGCCGGCCACGCCGCGGATAAGGGAGTAGATGCGGTCGCCGTCGCGCTGCGCGTCGCCCAGGCGCTTGACGATGATGGCGGCGACGCCGTCGCTGATGGCGATGCCGTCGGCCTGGGCGTCGAACGGACGGCACCTCCCGCGCGGCGACAGCGCCCGGGTCTTGCTGAACAGGAGGTAGCCATAGATGTTTTGCTGGCCGTCCGCGCCGCCGACCACGGCCAGGTCGCTCGTCCCCTGGCGCAGTTCCTTCACGGCCGCGTCGAGCGCGGCCAGCGAGGAGCCGCACGCGGCGTCAATGGCGATGTTCGGGCCGCCAAAATCGAAGCGGTTGGCGACGCGCCCAGCCATCACGTTGGGCAGGATGCCCGAGAAGCTGTCCTCGGTGAGCTGCGGCAGGTTGCGGCGCAAGGATTTCAGCACGCCTTCGCGAACCGCGGGGTCGATGTCGTCAAGCTGGCTGAGGTAGTGCTCCATCAGCGCACGGGTCTCGTAGGCGCCGGCAAGGTCGCACGGCGCGCCGCCGGTGCCGACGACGACGGCGGCCCGCTCGCGGTCGAACGGCCGCTTGTCGTAGCCGGAGTCCTCCAGGGCGCGGCGCACCACGTCAAGGAACAGGAGCTGCAGTGGCTCGATGGAGCCGACGCTTGCCGGCGGGATCCCGTATGTGACGGGATCGAAGTGCATGGGATCGATGAAGCCGCCCCACTTCGAGATCACGCGGTCGGGCGTGCTGGCCTGCTCGGAATAGAAGTGGCTTGACTGCCAGCGGTCGGCAGGGACCTCCTGGATGGCGTCGAGCCGGTCCAGGGTGTTCTCCCAGAACTGCGGAACGCCGGGCGCCTTGGGGAAACGGCAGGCCATGCCGATGATAGCGATGGGCTCAAGGCTGCCGGAAACCGCGGCCGACCGCGTGCGGCGCGGCGACTCCGTGCCCATCTCCGCAAACACCCGGCGGAGCACGTCTGTCGAACCCTGCGCGACATCCTCGTGCAGGTCGGCCATGTCGCAAGTCTCTGAGCGAAGTGCCGCGACCTGGCCGATCATGTACATGCCTTGCAGCTTCTGCTGCTCCGCCGGCACTTTGACCAACCGTGATCCCGAAGCGCCATCGCCGGAGCGGGCCAGCCCTTTGGACGCAAGCCGCATGCGCCCGAGGTTGGCTTCGTCGAGCTGCTCGCGCGTTTCCCTTGCGGTCAGCCCGGACCGGAGGAATCCCTGCTTCAGCGCCCTGAACTCATCGGCGTAGGGGGTTTGCGCGCACCGGATCGCGTGTCCCCCGTCGGAGTCCAGAACGACCGTGTCGGAGCAGGCAATCGCCTCGTCTTGGTAAGGTGAAAGTATCGCGCCGGTTGCAACCGCGTCGCGGGTGAACAGGTATGCCGTGCCCATCAGCACGCCGATGCGGATGCTGTCCGCCGGCCGCCCGGCCGCGAAGGCGCCGACCATCGCAGCCGACACGGCATCATGGACGCCGCCGGCGAACAGCACGTCTATCGCTTCGGGCTTCTCGGCTTTTGCTTGGAAGTCAACCAAGACGTCGAGTGCGGCGTCCCACAGCATGGCGCTTGGAAGCGGCCCGACATGACCTCCGCATTCGCGCCCTTCGAAGATGAAGCGCCGGGTTCCCGCGCGGAGGAACATGTCGAGCAGGCGTGCGGAGGGGGCATGGATGTAGGTCTTGATGCCGGCCGCCTCCAGCTCTGCGGCTTGATCGGGCCGGCCTCCTGCGATGACCGCGAAGGGCGGCGGATTCTGCATCACCGCACGGAGTTGCTCGGCCCGCAGCTCGGGCGACACGAAACCGAGGAGGCCAACCCCCCAGGATTGGCCGCCCAGCAAGGCCGCGGCCTCGTGGAGCATCGTGTCGGCTTCCGGTCCGCGCAGCATGGCAAGGGCCAGGAACGGCAATCCGCCTTGGTCGGCGACGGCCTTGGCGAAAGCGGGCACGTCGCTGACCCGCGTCATGGGGCCTTGGGCGATTGGGAAGCGTGTCCCATGCGCCTTGGCAAAGGCGCTTTCCTTCGCGAACGGGGGTGCCGCCGCCGCAATCCGAAGCCCATCGCTGAGTTGGCTCCGGTATGCGCGCAGGATGCCGGCGACGGTTCGGTGGCGCTTGGCCAGCCGCGCGGCAAGCGCCGCCTCCTGCCCAATGGGGTAGAGAGCCTCGCCATCGCCGCCTTGCAACGTGCGCTGGAGCTGGGCGATGAAGGCGTCACGGTCGCACGCATTTTCCAGCGTGCGCAACGCGGCGATGCTGTCGCGGCCATGAAGCCGGTGCACCCTGAAGCGCACATCCAGCGCGTCTCCAAGGCAAAGGGTTTCCGTCCCGTCCATGGCCGCGATCAAGGCGCGGAACGGCTCCTCGATGGTGGCTTCTTCCGCCAAAGCCAAGGGCGCGTCGAGCAGCACGCCGCAGGCGCCCGCAACGCGGCACGACGCCATGGAACGGGGGCTGATCCCTCCTTGCGCCCAAACGGGCATCTTCAGTTGCGGGCAAAGGGACTGCAGAAGCACGAAAGTCGTTTTGCTGCCAACCCGGCCGCCGCTCTCGTTTCCTTTGGCGACCACGCCATCGACGCCGGCCCTTTGCGCCTGCTCCCCTTCAGCAAGGGAGACCACTTCGCAAAACAGCCTCCGGCAATGCCCGCGCAGGGCCACCACCGCACCGACGGGGTCGGCAAGGTCGCCGCAATCGCTGCGGACGATGATGAGATCGACGACG
>CAXSEX010000022.1:0-10913 GCA_964236415.1 uncultured Acetobacteraceae bacterium
CGCGCCAGCCATGGCCGCCGCCAACCCCAACGAACAAGGGTGGGAGGAGTTCTGAGCCATGGACGCGACCCTGAACCTGGGCATTTGCCAGCCTGGCCCGGCGCTGGTGCTGCCGGAAACCCTGGACCTCCGGGCCGCGGCCCCGCTGGCCGCCGAGCTGATGGCGCGCCGGGGGCTGGACACGGAGCTGGACGCTTCCCGCGTCCGCAAGCTTGGAGGGCAGTGCCTGCAGGTGCTCCTTTCGGCACACGCCTGCTGGCAAGCCGAGGGCAGGCGCTTCCGCGTGGTCGCTCCGTCAAGCGACTTCACCGACGGCGTGGCACTGCTCGGCGCCTCATCCCTTCTCCCGACCTTCGGAGCGTAGAACATGACAATGGCCAAGACCGTGCTGACCGTGGACGACTCGCGCACCATGCGGGACATGCTTCGGCTCGCCCTGTCGGAGGCGGGATACCGCGTCGTGCAGGCGGTGGACGGCGTCCACGGCCTGGAGGTGCTGCAAGGCGAAACGCCGGACGTCATCGTGACCGACATCAACATGCCCCGTATGGACGGGTTCGGCTTCATCGAGGGCGTGCGCCAGAGCGGGCTTCACCGGGCGACGCCGATCCTGGTGCTGACCACCGAAAGCGACGCCGAGAAGAAAAGCCGCGCCCGGCAGGCCGGCGCGACGGGCTGGATCGTCAAGCCGTTCAACGCTGCCAAGCTGGTGGACGCCCTCCGCCGCGTCGCGGCCTGATCGCCGCTTCCGTCGAGGAGTCACTACTATGGACCCTATGGCCGCAATCCGCGACACCTTCTTCCAGGAGTGCGAGGAACAGCTCGGCGCCCTCGAAACCGGCTTGCTGATGATGGAGGGCGGCGACTGCGATTCGGAGACGGTGAATGCCGTGTTCCGGGCCGTGCACTCCGTGAAGGGCGGGGCGGGCGCGTTCGGGCTTGATGCCTTGGTGCGCTTCGCCCACGTGTTCGAGACCGCGCTGGACGACGTGCGCGCCGGGCGCTTGGCTCCGGACGGGCGCGTGCTGGGCGTGATGCTGCGCGCGGCCGACGCGCTGGCCGACCTGGTCCGCATCTCCCGCGACGGCGGCGCCGCGGATGCCGAGCGCGACCGCCTGCTTGTCGAGGATCTCAAGGCCCTGAGCGGCACCCCTCAGCCGCAGGCCCCGAAGCCCGACGCCGCCAGCGGCAGCGCGGTTGACGGCGACATGGACGGCTTCGCCTTCCAGCCGCTGCCGTTCGAACTCGATGCGCCGCCTGCCCCGGCCGGGCAGGACTGGACCGTGCGGTTCCGCCCCGCGGCCGAGCTTTACGCCAAGGCGAACGAGGCCGCGGTCCTGCTGCGCGAGCTGGGCCGCCTGGGTTCAGCCGCCGTCACGCTGGACGCGAGCGCGCTTCCCTCCTTCCCTGACCTCGATCCCGAGGGTGCTTACCTTTCTTGGACGATCAGCCTCGCCACCGCGCAGCCCGAGAGCGCGATCCGCGAGGTGTTCGAGTTCGTCGAGGGAGACTGCGAACTCGACATCGAGCCGACCGCAGCACAGCCGCCGGGTGACATGGGCGGGATCGGCGACATCGACCTGACGGCGCTGATCCAGCAATCCCAGGCGGCCGTCGCGGCAGCGCCTGACGTTTCCAGCGCGGAAGCGCCCAGCGCAGCCCTGCCGGCTCCCGCCGCGCAGGCTCCAGATGCCAGCCCGGACCCCGGCCGCGCTTCGCGCCCGGCGGACACCGCCGCCGCGCCTGCATCCAAGGCCACGATCCGCGTGGACCTCGACCGGGTGGACCGGCTGATCGACCTGGTCGGCGAGCTGGTCATCAACCAGGCCATGCTGGCGCAGCGCGTGTCGGAGGCCGGCCTGCCGCGGTCCTCCAACGTGGCGCTCGGCCTTGGCGACCTGGAGCAGCTGACGCGCGAAATCCAGGACAGCGTCATGGCGATCCGGGCACAGCCCGTGAAGTCGGTGTTCCAGCGCATGCCCCGCCTGGTGCGGGAGGTTTCGGCCATGACCGGCAAGCCCGTCCGCCTCGTCACCGAGGGCGAGGGCACGGAGGTGGACAAGACGGTGATCGAGCACCTCGCCGATCCCCTGACGCACATGATCCGCAACGCCATCGACCACGGGCTGGAACGCCCGGAGGACCGGGCGGCGGCCGGCAAGCCCGCGGACGGCACGGTGCGCCTTGCCGCCCGGCACCGCTCGGGGCGCATCGTGATCGAGGTGTCCGACGACGGCGGGGGCATCAACCGTCCGCGCGTGCGGGCCAGCGCGGTGGCGAAGGGCCTGGTCGCGCCCGATGCCGTGCTGAGCGACGAGGAAACCGACAACCTCATCTTCCTGCCGGGCTTCTCGACGGCCGAGACGGTGTCCGACATCTCCGGCCGGGGCGTCGGCATGGACGTGGTGAAACGCTCGATCCAGGCGCTGGGGGGCCGCATCGCAATCGCCTCGCGTCCGGGCCAGGGGTCCACCTTCACCATGAGCCTGCCGCTCACGCTGGCGGTGCTGGACGGCATGGTCGTGTCGGTGGGTGGGCAGACGCTGGTGGCGCCGCTGACCGCCATCATCGAAACGTTGCAACCCCGGACGGGCGACGTGCACAGCCTGGGGGACGGCGCCACGGTGATCGCGATCCGCGGCACCTACATCCCGCTCGTGGATATCGGCCTGGCGCTCGGCTACCGGACCGAGCCGCTGGACCCGGCCCGGGGCGTCACGCTGCTGATCGAAGGCGAGGGCGGCACCCGCGCCGCGCTGCTCGTGGACGCGATCCAGGGGCAGCGCCAGGTCGTCATCAAGAGCCTGGAAGCCAACTACCGGCGCGTGCCCGGCGTCGCCGCCGCGACCATCCTGGGTGACGGCCGCGTGGCGCTCATCCTCGACGTGGACGCCATCGTCGCCGCTTCCCGCAGCTCCGCCGGGCCGGCCCCCGAGTTCACCCCAGCAGCAGGTCTCGCCCATGCATGACACGACCCACCCCGCGCACGCGACGGCGCAGCGCGAGCTGATCGCCTTCCGCATCGGTCCCCAGGAATTCTGCGTGGACATCATGGCGGTGCGCGAGATCAGGGGATGGACGCCGACCACCCCCCTGCCCCACGCGCCCGCCTTCATACGGGGCGTGGTCAACCTGCGCGGCGCGGTGCTGCCCGTCGTGGACCTCGGCGCGCGGCTCGGCTTGCCGCCCTCGGAACCCACGGAGCGGCACGCCATCATCGTCGCCCAGGTCGGCCGCCAGGTCATCGGCCTGCTGGTGGACGCGGTGTCCGACATCCTGACCGTGGGCGACGAGGCGATCCAGCCGCCGCCCGATGTCGCGTCCGAGCGCGTGCGCGCCTTTGTCCGCGGCCTTCTGGCCATCGAGGGCCGCCTGGTCAGCCTGGTCTCGCTGGACCACGTGCTGCCCGCGCAAGAGCTGGACGCGGCATGAGCGCCGTCCTGTCAAAGGCGGACGGCGCGCGGCCGGACAGCGGCCGTCCGCTGGTGGACGGCGAGTTTCCGCTGTTCATCGAGGATTTCCGCGCCATCGCGGCCATGCTGCACGCCGACGCCGGCATCGCCTTGTCGGAAGCGAAGGCGACCTTGGTGTATTCCCGCCTGGCCAAGCGGCTGCGGATGCTCGGCCTGGGCAGCTTCCGCGAGTACCGCGCCCTGGTCGCATCCCATGAGGGGGGCGAGGAGCGCCGCCAGATGCTGACGGCGCTGACCACCAACGTCACCCGCTTTTTCCGCGAGCCGCACCATTTCGAGCATCTGAAGACGGCAGTGCTGCCGGCGCTGCTGAAGGAAGCGCGGCGGGGCGCCAAGGTCCGGCTGTGGTCCGCCGCGTGCTCCACCGGCCAGGAGCCGTACTCGATCGCATTGACGATCCTGTCCCTGATGCCGGACGCCGCCGGGCTGGACGTCAAGATCCTCGCCACGGACATCGACCCGGTCGTGCTCGCCACGGGCCGCGCCGGCGTTTACGACGAGGCCTGCCTTGATGCCGTGCCGCCCGGCCTGCGCCAGCGCTGGTTCGTGCGCGCGCCCGATGGCGCCGGCAAGGAGGAATGGCGCGTGGCCGACGAGCTGCGCCGGCTGGTGGCCTTCCGGGAGCTGAACCTGATCGGCGCCTGGCCGATGAAGGGCCGCTTTCAGGCCATCATGTGCCGCAACGTGGTCATCTACTTCGAGGAGGACACCCAGGCCAAGGTGTGGAGCCGCTTCATGCCGTTGGTCGAGCCTGGCGGCCACCTTTACATCGGCCATTCCGAACGCCTGGCCGGCGACGCCGCCCGGCACTTCGAGAGCGCCGGCATCACGACCTACCGCCGCTTGGAGGGCCGGCCATGATCCGCGCCCTGATCGTGGACGACTCCGCCACCATGCGGGGCCTCATCGCGGCGGCGCTGCGGCGCGACCCCGGCATCGAGGTCGTGGGCCAGGCGACCTGCGCCGCCGAGGCGCGGCAGGCGATCAAGACGCTCAGCCCGGACGTGATCACGCTCGACATCGAGATGCCGGCCATGAACGGCCTTGAGTTCCTGGAAAAGATCATGCGCCTGCGGCCCATGCCGGTGGTCATGGTCTCGACGCTGACCAGCCGCGGGGCGGACGCGACGCTGCAGGCGCTCGAACTCGGCGCGTTCGACTGCGTGGCCAAGCCGTCCGTGGCGGGCCTCCATGCCTTTGACGACCTGGCGGCGACGGTGCGGGCGGCGGCCCGCGCCCGGGTCCGCTCCCGGGCCCCTGCCATGGCGACGCCCCCTGTCCCGATGGCCCGGCCGCTGCCAGGGGCGCCGTCGCCCGCGTTCCGGCCCGACGGCCGCGTGCTCGCCATCGGCTCCTCGACCGGGGGCGTCGAGGCGCTGCTCACCATCCTCACCCAACTGCCTGCCAACTGCCCTCCAACCGTCATCACCCAGCACATGCCCGAGGCGTTCACGCGGAGCTTCGCCGCGCGCCTCCACCGCGCCTGCGCGGCCGAGGTCAGCGAGGCGTCGGACGGGGCGCCGCTCCTGCCCGGGCGCATCTACCTCGCCCCCGGCGGGTCGGCGCACCTGCAGATCGCCGGGAGCGGGCCTTGGCGATGCCGCCTGCGGCCTGACGACCCCGTGAGCGGGCACCGGCCGTCCGTGGATGTCCTGTTCGCCTCTGTCGCAAAGGCGGCCGGGCCTCGCGCCCTGGGCGTGATCCTGACCGGCATGGGGCGCGACGGCGCACAGGGCCTGCTGGCCATGCGCCAGGCCGGGGCGCGCACGCTCGGCCAGGACGAGGCGAGCTGCGTCGTTTACGGAATGCCGAAGGTCGCCTTCGAAGTGCAGGCCGTGGAGAAGCAGGTCCGGCTTGAGAACATCGCGGCCGAAATCATCGAGATCACCAATCTTCAGCGCGGGAAGGACTCCTGATGCCCATCGCTTCGTCTTTGAAGGTTCTGATCGTGGACGATCAGCACTCCATGCGCCTGCTCATCCGGGGCGGGTTGCAGCAACTCGGCTTCAAGGATTTCGAGGAAGCGGCGGACGGGGAGGACGGCCTGCGCAAGCTCGTCGCATCACCGGCGCACCTCGTCATATCCGACTTCAACATGCCCAAGCTCGACGGCCTGGGCCTGCTGCGGGCGATCCGGACGCACCCGCCGACGTCCAAGACGGCCTACATCATGCTGACCGGGCAGGCCGACAAGGACCTCGTGCAGCGCGCCGTCCAGTTCGGGGTCAACAACTACCTCGTCAAGCCGTTCACGGTGGCGACCCTGAAGCAGAAGATCGAAGCCGTGTTCGGACCGCTGACGTGACGCCGTGCTTCGGGGCGCAGGCGGTGCGCGCGTCTCCACCGCCGGAGGCCGAGGCCGGGCGCCGCGTCCACGTGGTGCAGGGCGAGTTCCACGTCACAGGCGACCCCGGCGTCGTGCTGACCACGATCCTCGGCTCCTGCGTCGCGGCGTGCCTGCGCGACCCGCTGGCCCGGGTGGGCGGCATGAACCATTTCCTGCTGCCGGGATGCGGCGAGGAGGGCGGCGGGGACATGGTGCGCTACGGGGTCCACGCCATGGAACTGCTCGTCAACGGCCTGCTGCGGGAAGGCGCGCGGCGCGAGCGGCTGGAAGCCAAGCTGTTCGGCGGCGCCAGGATGCTTGAGGGCCTCACGGACATCGGCACCCAGAACGCCGAGTTCGCGAAGCACTTCCTGCAGCGGGAGCGGATCACCCTCACGGGCGGGAGCCTGCAAGGCGACCGGGGACGGCGCGTCCAGTTCTGGCCGGCCTCCGGCCGGGCGCGCCAGATGACGATCGAGCAGGGAGAGGCGACGGTGTTTGCCGCCGAGCGCCGCGCCAAGGCCGTGCCGGCCGATGTTGGCTCCGTTGAGCTGTTCTGAGCCGCCAGAAGGGCACGGGACGCCACCGGGCGCGAGCATGGCCGACATCCTGCGCGCGGTTTGCCGGGAGGTCGCCGACGCCGGGCAGTCCGCGTGCGATCTTCAGGCGGCCTTGAGTTGCCTCATCCCGGCGCTTGGGCAGCAGGACCGGGCGGTCGAGGCGTTCCAGGCGCTTGACCTTCTCACGCAGCAGCTTCAGGGCGTCGCGGCGTTTCTGGACGCTTTGGCGCCGACGCTGCCGCCCGGCTGGGTGGGCGACGCCGCCGCGGCGGCCCAGGCCGTGACCATGTCCGACCTGGCGCATCGGCTTGGCCGTCCGCATGACGGCCCTTGCCGCATGGGAAGCGAGGACAAGGGCGCGCTCGACCTCTTCGGGGCTGACGATGCTTGACGCTCCGCCGTGTCCGCGCTGGAGGGCCTTGGCCTGACCGGGACGGCTCGACAGGGCCATGCCGCCCCGACAGAATGAGGGCGCCGGCCGCTCGGGCCTGCGCTCCCATGCCACCTTTCACGCCCCACCTTCCACGCAAGGCCAACCAGATGACGCTGACACGACGCGGGGCGATGCGGCTGGCCCCCGGGATCGCCGGGCTATCCCTCCTCCGGCGCGCAGCCGCCCAGGGGAGCGCGGGTCCGGCCGGGGTCAAGCGGGGCGGCGTGCTGACCTCGCATCTCAGCAGCGAGCAGCGCATCCTGAACCCGGCGCTGCGCGCGTCCACCGGCGTTTACATCATCACCAGCAAGATCATGGAGGGGCTGGTCGATCTCGACGCCTCGGGCAAGCCCGCGCCGGTGCTGGCGACGGGGTGGGACGCCGCGCCGGACGGCAAGACCGTGACCTTCCGCCTGCGGGACGGCGTGCAATGGCACGACGGCAAGCCGTTCACCGCGGCGGACGTGCAGTACAGCGCCATGGAACTGTGGAAGAAATACCTCAACTACGGCACTCAATTGCAGCAGTACCTCCAAGCCGTGGACACGCCGGACCCGCACACCGCCGTGTTCCGCTACAGCCGGCCGATGCCGGAGGACCTGCTGCTGCGCGCCCTGTGCGACCTCGGCTACATCGCGCCCCGCCATGTGTTCGAGGGCACGGACGTGCTGGAGAACCCGGCCAACACCGCCCCGGTCGGCACCGGGCCGTTCCGGTTCGTGCAGTACGAGCGCGGCCAGTACGTCATCGCCGACCGCAACCCGGCCTATTGGCGCGAGGGCTTCCCTTACGTGGACCGCATCGTTTGGCGC
Source organism: uncultured Acetobacteraceae bacterium (assembly GCA_964236415.1). Lineage (GTDB taxonomy): Bacteria > Pseudomonadota > Alphaproteobacteria > Acetobacterales > Acetobacteraceae > CAHJXG01. Next base: position 7,605 of record CAXSEX010000022.1, read on the forward strand.
TTCATCACCGACCGGGCCGCGGCGGCGGCGGCGCTGGAAACCGGGCAGGTCCAGGTGACGTGCTACAACGGCATCTCGCTGGCCGACCTCGACCGGCTGAAATCCGACCCGAACTACGTCGTCACCACCCGCGGGTCGGAGGCCAACACCTTCAACAACACGCTGGAATTCAACCACCGCCGCAAGGAGCTGGCGGACGTGCGGGTGCGCCGGGCCATCGCCCACGCCATCGACGTGCCGTTCTTCATCGAGAACTTCTTGTACGGCCAGGGCAAGCCGGCGACCGGCCCCATCCCGTCCGCCTCCACCGCGTTCTTCTCGAACAACCCGACGCCCTACCCGTTCGACCGCAAGCGCGCCATGGCCCTGCTGGACGAGGCCGGGTTCAAGCCCGGCGCCGGCGGCACCCGCTTCACCCTGCGCCTGGTGCCGATCAACAACGGGGAGGACGTGCCGCTGCTCGCAACGTTCATGCAGCAGTCATTGCAGGCGGTCGGCATCAAGGTCGAGATCGTGAACCTCGACACGGCGGGCGCGCTGTCCGCGGTGTACCGGGACTGGAACTTCGACATTGCCACCGGCTGGCACCAGTACCGCGGCGACCCCGCGGTTTCGACCAGCGTGTGGTACCGCTCCGGCAGCCCCAAGGGCGCGCCTTGGACGAACCAATGGGGCTGGCAGTCCGAAGCGGTCGATGCGCTCACCGACCAGGCCGCCGCCGAGCTTGACCCGGCCAAGCGGCGCGCGCTCTACGCCGAATGGACGAAGCTGGTCAACGAGGAGCTGCCGATCTGGATGGTGACGGAGCGCGAGTTCCAGACCGCCGCGACCAAGCGGCTGCAGAACGGCCTGAACACGCCGCGCTGGGGGTCGGGCGACTGGCACGATGCCTGGCTCGCCCCCGCCTGACCGCCCGGATCGCTGATGGGTCGCACCCATCCTACGCGATCCATGCCGTAGGATGGGTGCGACCCATCAGCAACCGCACACGGACCGATCAATGATGCCGCCCGTATTAGCCCTCGCCGGCCGGCGTTTGCTGGCCAGCCTGCCGACGCTGCTGCTCATCCTGGCCGGGCTGTTCCTGCTGCTGCAGCTCGCCCCCGGCGACACGGTGGACGCGCTGATGGCGCAGATGGGCGGCGGCGACCCGGCCATGATGGCGCAGCTCCGCTCCTTCTACGGGCTGGACGCCACCGTGCCGGTGCAGCTCGGCCGGTACCTGCTGCGGCTGCTGCGCATGGACCTCGGCTACTCCGCCATCTACGGCAAGCCCGTGGCGGCCGTGATCGCGGAGCGGCTGCCGGCGACGCTGCTGCTGATGGCGTCCTCGCTCGGCTTCGCGTTTGCCGGCGGGGTGGCGCTGGGCGTCTTGGCGGCGCGGCGGATCAACCGCTGGCCGGACACGCTGATCTCGACGGCCGGGCTGATCTTCTACGCGACGCCCTCCTTCTGGCTGGGCCTGATGGGCATCGTGGTGTTCGCGGTGCGCCTCCGCTGGCTGCCGTCAGGCGGGCTGGAGGAAGTCGGCGCCGGCCACGCGGGCGCGCGCCGGGCGCTGGACGTGGCGCTGCACCTGCTGCTGCCGACCGCGACGCTCAGCCTGGTCTTCCTCGCGACCTACCTGCGGATCATGCGGGCGGCCATGCTGGAGGTGATGGGCCAGGACTTCATCCGCACCGCCCGGGCCAAGGGCCTGAGCGAGACCGCGGTGGTGGTCCGCCACGCGCTGCGCAACGCGATGCTGCCGATGGTCACGCTCTTGGGCTTGCAGGTCGGCAACCTGCTGGGCGGCTCCGTGGTGGTGGAAAGCGTGTTCGCCCTGCCGGGCCTGGGGCGGCTGGCCTACGAGGCGGTGGTGCAGCGGGACCTGAACACGCTGCTGGGCATCGTGTTCGTGTCGGCGCTGCTGGTGATCGCCGCGAACTTCGCCGTGGACGTGCTGTACGCCCGGCTCGACCCGCGCATAAACTCGCGTAACCCGGGCGGGCGATAGCCAGGGTGCGGGCGGTGCGGCGCTTTCTCCGCAGCCCCGCGGCGGCCATCGGGTTGGCGCTGCTGGCGCTGGTCGCGGGGGTGGCGCTCGCGGCGCCGCTGGCCTTCCCCGGCGACCCGCTGGGGCTGGCCGGGCGCCCGCTGCAATGGCCCGGCGCCCCGCGCTTCCCGCTCGGCACCGACCCGAGCGGACGGGACATCGCCGCGCAGATCTTCCACGGCGCGCGCACCAGCCTGCTGATCGGCGGCGTGGCGACGGCGGTGTCGCTGTTCATCGGCATCGGGGTGGGCGCGGTGGCGGGGTTCTGCGGCGGCTGGGCGGACGACCTGCTGATGCGCGTCACCGAGGCGTTCCAGACGCTGCCGGGTTTCCTGCTGCTGCTGGTGCTGGTGGCCGTGTTCGGCTCGGCGATCACTACGGTGACGCTGGCCATCGGCATCGTGTCCTGGCCCGCCACGGCGCGGCTGACCCGGGCCGAGTTCCTGACGCTGCGCAGCCGCGAGTTCGTGCAGTCCTGCCGCACGCTCGGCATGGGCAACGCCCGGATCATGCTGCGCGAGATCCTGCCCAACGCGCTGCCGCCGGTGATCGTGTATGCCGGGGTGGTGATGGCGTCCTCGATCCTGCTGGAAAGCGCGCTGGCGTTCCTCAACCTGTCGGACCCGAACGTCGCGTCCTGGGGCAACCTGATCGGGGCGGGCAAGGGCGTCTTGCGGGTGCAGTGGTATGTTTCCGCCATCCCCGGCGTCGCGATCCTGCTGACGGTGCTGGCGGTGTCGCTGGTGGGGCAAGGGCTGAACGACGCGCTGAACCCGCGGCTGGGGGACCGCGGTTGAGCGCCGTCCTGGAGGTCGGCGGCCTGACCGTGGCGCTCCCCGCGGGCGCGGACCGGCCGTTCGCGCTGGAGGACGTGTCGTTCAGCCTGGCCGCGGGCGAGATCCTGTGCATGGTCGGGGAAAGCGGGTCCGGCAAGTCGATGGCCGCCGGCGCCGTCATGCGCCTGCTGCCGCCCGGCGTGCGCGTGGCCGCGGGGCGGGTCGCGCTGGCAGGCGCCGACCTGCTGGCTTTGCCGGAGCCGGCGATGCGCCGGGTGCGCGGCGCCGGGATCGCGATGATCTTCCAGGACCCGATGACGGCCTTGAACCCGCTGCGCCGCATCGGCGACCAGGTGGGAGAGATGTTCGCCGCGCACACGGACCTGCCGCGGGGGGAGGTCCGGCGCCGGGTTCTGGCGCTGCTTGAGGAGGTGCGGCTGCCCGACCCGGCTTCCGCCGCCCGCGCCTTTCCCCACGAGCTGTCGGGCGGGCAGCGGC
>CAXSEX010000022.1:10923-21189 GCA_964236415.1 uncultured Acetobacteraceae bacterium
ATCAGCCGCAGCTACCCGCATCTGCTTTCGGGCGGGCTGCGGCAGCGGGTGGTGATCGCCATGGCGCTGGCGCTGGAGCCGGCGGTGCTGATCGCCGACGAGCCGACCACGGCGCTGGACGTGACGACGCAGGCGCAGATCCTTGCCCTGATCCGGGACTTGCAGCGCCGCCGCGGCACCGCGGTGCTGTTCATCACCCATGACTTCGGCGTGGTGGCCGACATCGCGGACGGCATCGCCGTGATGCAGGCCGGGCGGATGGTCGAGCAGGGGCCGGCGGCCGACATCCTGTGCCGGCCGCAGCACCCCTATACCCAGGCCCTGATCGCCGCCGTGCCGCCGCTCTCGCGCGCCATCGCCGCCGCCCCGCTGACCCCTGCGCCGCCGGTGCTGATCTTGCAGGGCGTGTCCAAGACGTTTGGCCGGCCCGGCCTGTTCTGGCGCGGCCGGGTCACGCGGGCGGTGGCCGACGTGAGCCTCGCCCTGCCCCGCGGCGGCACGCTCGGCATCGTGGGGGAAAGCGGGTCCGGCAAATCGACGCTGGCGCGCTGTATCGTCCGCCTGCTGGAGCCGGACGCCGGCAGCATCCGCTTGGACGGCACAGACCTGCTGCGCCTGACCCGGCGGGACATGCGGCGGCAGGCGGCGCGGGTGCAGATGGTGTTCCAGGACCCGTACGCCTCCTTGAACCCGCGGCGCCGGGCGGGCGACCTGGTGGCGCAGGGGCCGATGCTGCATGGCGTCGGCCGGGCGGAGGCGACCGCCCGGGCGCGGGAGCTGTTCGCGCTGGTGGGCCTGCGCCCGGATGCGGCCGACCGCTTCCCGCACGAGTTCTCCGGCGGCCAGCGCCAGCGCATCGGCCTGGCGCGCGCCCTGGCCCTGCGGCCGGAGGTGCTGGTGGCGGACGAGGCGGTCTCCGCGCTCGACGTGTCCGTGCAGGCGCAGGTGCTCCGCCTGCTCGCCGACCTGCGCGCCCGGCTCGGCCTGTCGGTGATCTTCATCACCCACGACCTGCGGGTGGCGGCGCAAATCTGCGACCGGGTTGCGGTGATGCGCGAGGGCAGGGTGGTGGAGCAGGGCGAGGCCGCCGCCGTGCTGGGCGCGCCGCGGCACCCCTACACCCAGGCCCTGATCGCCGCCGTGCCGGGCCGGGGCTGGGTGCCGCCCGGCTGATTAGGAAGACGTGAAGCGTTCGGGCACGAAGAACGGCGTGTCCTGCAATTCCGGCTCGGCGAACGCTTCCAGCTCGCGGCGGACATGGGCGATGTCTTCGGCGAAGAAGTGCGCCGCCATCGCGTGGGCCAGGCGCTCCGCCCCGGCAGACACGCCCGGGATGTCCGACGCGATGGCGCCGAGGCTGGCAAAGGCGGCATGGTTGAAGGCGTGGATGCGGGACAGGCCGGGGCAGGCGCTGGGCGTGCGCTCCGTCAGCTCGAATCCGTCGCCGAGCCAGGGAAAGCGGCCGAGGCCGGGGCGCTGCAACCCAGCGGGCGGCGTGTAGCGATCGGCCCAGGTGGCGATGGCGCCGGCGACGGGCGCAAGCTCCGGCGCCCGCCGCAGGTCGGTGTCGAAGCCCGTACCCAGGATCAGGAAGTCCGCCTGCGCGTCGCCGCCGTCCGGCAGGGCGAGGCGGATGCCATCGCCGGACCGCACGGCGCCGCGCAGCGCGGTGCCGAAGTGGATGCGGAACCCGGCCTGGCGCACCGTGCGCTGCACCGTCTCGTGCGGCGGCGGGGCTTGCAGGTCGTGCAGGTAGGCGAGGATGCGCCACTTCTCCGCGGCCGGCAGCCCGGCCCAGCCCTCGAAGAAGCCGGGCGTCGCCGAGCCGCGGCCCTTGTTGACCTGCGGCAGCTCCCGCCGCCGGACATACATATCGACCCGGCGCGCGCCGTGCTCCAAGGCCGTGGCGGCGTTGTCCCAGGCGGACGGCCCGGCGCCGACCACCGCCACCGCGCGCCCGCGCAGGGCGCCGAAGTCGATGGCCTCGGCCGTATGCGCCGCCCGGTCCGGCCACAAGGCGCGGTCCACCCAACCCGGCACGGCAAAGCCCATGCCGGCGCGCCCGCTGGCAAGCACCACGCGGCGGGCGTGCAGGGTCCGCTCGACGCCCGCCTCCACCACATCCATGGCGACCAGCCCGGCGCCGGGGGCGATGCGCCGCACGGCGACCCCGCTCCGCAGCGGCAAGCGGAGCACGGCGCGCACCCAGGTCAGGTAGTCCTGCCACAGCCCGTTCGGGATTTTTCCCAATGCGTCCCAGGCCGCGGCGCCGAACCGGGCCTCGTGCCAGGCGCGATACGTCAGCGACGGGATGCCGAGGGCGATCCCGGGCAGGTGCTTGGGGCTGCGCAGGGTCTCCATGCGGGCGTAGGTGACCCACGGGCCTTCCTGCCCCTCGGGCGCGCGGTCCAGCATGAGGACGCGGATGCCCTTCATGAGGAGGGCGGCGGCCGCGGCGATGCCGTACATGCCGGCGCCGACCACGGCCACGTCGGGCGTCCCGTCCGGGCCTGCGGCCGTCCAGGGCGGGGGCGGCAGGCGCAGCAGGTCCAGGTCCCGCGCCACCCGCCGGTCGTGCGCCGCCGCGCCGATGGCGTCCGTCACGCCGCGTCCGGCCCTATCCGACGCCGGGCAAGGAGCGGCAGGGTGCTGATGTCGTTTGCCATGCGCCGGAGGCGGTGCCGTCGCGGACCGCCGGAGGTGGTGCCGCCCGCCCTCAGCGCGGGCAGAAGCGGGTGCGGTCCCCCTTGCCGTATCCGGCCTGCCGGTCCTCGAAGCACGGCTGGGTCCCATGCGGCTGCGGCGCCGGCGCGGCCTCTGCCGCCACCGTTGCGGCCAGGACCCAGCCGACCGCGTTCTCGAACCGGACCTCACACCAGGCGTCGGCGCACCTCAGCACGTCGAGGGCTGCTTGGTGGCCCACCTCGTCCGTCACGGCATAGTCCAAGCCCGGCCCGGCGCGCAGGAAGGTCGCCCGGCTGGCATGGCCCACCCAGGCATGCGCCGGCGCCACGGCCAAGCACGCCAAAACGGCCGCGATTACGAATCGGTGAAAACTCATCGGGCACTCCCCTTTCGTGTAACATTCAGTTGACGCTGAAAGTGTCATGTTTTACTGACAAAGACAAGGGATCACCTGGGGAGCACGATGGCCCTTCTGTCCTATGAGGCGAAGTACCGCATCCGCGGCGGCACCCTGGTCGGCGGCGACCTGTTCGACTTCTGGGTCGGCCCGTTCTACGTCGGCTTCTTCGGCGTCACCGCCGCCGCGTCCGCCCTGCTCGGCACGCTGCTGGTCTTCTACGGCGCCGCCACCGGGCCGACCTGGCAGCCCTTCGCCATCACTATCAACCCGCCGCCCATCAGCCGCGGCCTCGCCTTCGCCCCCTTGGGGGACGGCGGGCTTTGGCAGTGGATCACCTTCTTCGCCATCGCCACCTTCGTGTGCTGGGCGCTGCGCCAGGTGCAGCTCGCGCGCCAGCTGGGCATGGGCCTGCACGTGCCCATCGGCTTCTCCGCGGCCATCTTCGCCTATGTCAGCCTGGTGGTGATCCGGCCGTTCCTGCTGGGGGCCTGGGGCTACGGCTTCCCGTACGGGATCATGAGCCACCTCGATTGGGTCAGCAACACCGGCTACCAATACCTCCACTTCCATTACAACCCCGCGCACATGCTGGCGGTGACGTTCTTCTTCACCACGACCTTCGTGCTGGCGCTGCACAGCGGGGAGATCCTCGCCTCCGCCCACCCGCCGGCGGGTGGGCGCGTGAAGTCCGCCGAGCATGAGAGCGTCTACTTCCGCGACACCATCGCCTACTCCATCGGCGAGCTGGGCATCCACCGGCTGGGCTTCTTCCTCGCGATCAACGCCGGGGTGTGGAGCGCGGTCTGCATCCTGATCTCCGGCACGGTCTGGACCCGCGGCTGGCCCTACTGGTGGGACTGGTACCTGCACCTCCCGATCTGGAGCGCCTCCGGCTTCAACTGACCCCATCCGCCCGGAAGGAGCCGGCCATGGCCCGCTACCACACGCTGTTCACGTCCTTCGAGCTGCAAGGCCCCGACGAGCTGGGCATCCCGCTGCCGCGCGGCAGCGCCCCCCGGCGCCTCCGCCCGTTCCACTCCCGCTGGCTCGGCCGCATCGGCGAGAACCAGGTGGGGCCGACCTACCTGGGCGCGCTGGGCCTCGCCTCGATCATCTGCGGCTTCGTCGCCATCGAGATCATCGGCCTCAACATGTGGGCCTCGGTGGATTGGAACGTGGTCCGCTTCGTCAAGATGCTGCCCTTCCTGGCGCTGGAGCCGCCGTCCGCCAAGCAGGGCCTGTCGCTGTTCCCGCCGCTGGAGGACGGGGGCTGGTGGCTGATGGCCGGCTTCTTCCTCACGGCGTCCATCCTGCTGTGGTGGACGCGCATGTACCGCCGGGCCCGCGCGCTGGGGATGGGCACCCACGTGTGCTGGGCCTTCGCCTCGGCCATCTGGCTTTACCTGGTGCTGGGCTTCATCCGGCCGATCCTGATGGGGTCCTGGTCGGAGGCGGTGCCGTTCGGCATCATCGAGCACCTGAACTGGACGGCCACGTTCTCCGTCCGTTACGGCAACATCTTCTACAACCCGTTCCACATGCTTTCCATCGTGTTCCTGTACGGCTCGACCATGCTGTTCGCCATGCACGGCGGCACCATCCTGGCGGTCTCCAAGTTCGGCGGGGAGCGCGAAACGCACGAGATCACCGACCCCGGCACCGCCATGGAGCGCGGCTCCCTATTCTGGCGCTGGACCATGGGGTTCAACGCCAACTTCGACTCCGTGCACCGCTGGCTGTTCACCTTCGCCACCCTGACCACGCTGACCGGCGGCATCGGCATCCTGATGACCGGGACCGTGGTGGACAACTGGTACTTGTGGGGCGTGAAGCACGGCATCGCGCCGCAGTACGCCCGCGTGCAGCCGATCCCGGACAGCCTGCCGCCCGAAAGCAAGCCGCGCCTGCCGCAGCTGGACGTGCGCCAGCCGGAGCCGGCGCAATGAAGTCCATCACCCTCGCCGCGGGCGCCGCCCTGCTGGCCGGCGCCGCCTTCGTCCTGTTCGTGCCGACCTGGGAGCACACGACCCGGGGCACGGAGATGAGCTTCCCCCAGGGCGTCCAGTTCGAGCCGGCGCGGGCCTTGCTCGCGCTCAACAAGGCCCCCGCCCCGCTGCCGCCCGCGCCCGCCGGCGGCCCCATGGCGACGGAAGCCTACAAGAACGTCCAGGTCCTGACGGACGTGAGCGCCGCCGAGTTCATGCGGACCCAGCAGGCCATCACCCAATGGGTGTCCCCGCGGGAAGGCTGCGGCTTCTGCCACGCCGGGGACGACTGGGCGTCCGACGCCAAGCCCGCCAAGGCCGCCGCGCGCGTCATGATGCGGATGACCCGGCACCTGAACGCCGACTGGCAGGAGCACGTCCAGCCCAGCGGCGTCACCTGCTATTCCTGCCACCGCGGCCAGCCCGTGCCGGCGGAAACCTGGTTCCCGCAGGCGCCGATGCCGCAGCGCCGCTTCATCGCCAAGCGGGACAACTGGCAGGAATCCGCCGACACCGTCCGCAAGTTCTTCCCCGACAACGGGTGGGACGAGTGGTTCGTGGGCGACGAGCCGATCCACGTGCAGTCCGACACCGCGCTGCCGACCCACCGCGTCGCGGCCCAGGTGGTCGCCAAGCGCGCCTACGAGATGATGATGCAGTACTCGGACGGCATCGGCGTCAACTGCGGCTACTGCCACAACTCGCGCGCCTTCTGGGACTGGAACGAGAGCACGCCGCAGCGCTGGACCGGCTACAACGCGCTGCGCCTGGTGCGGGACCTGAACAACAACTTCCTGCTGCAGGTCGCCGCCGCCATCCCGGAAACCCGGCAGCTGGTGCGCGAAACCAACCTGCCAGTGATCCCGGCGCAGCAGCGCGGCGTGCAGCAGGGCAGCGGTCTGGTGGTCTGCGCAACCTGCCACCTGGGCATCCCCAAGCCGCTGAACGGCGCCAACATGGTGCGCGACTACCCCGCCCTGGCACCCGCCAGCGCCACCGCCGCCGCACGCTGACGAGGCTCCCATGCAAGCAGGCGCGATCACCAGCACCATCGACGTGGCCCAGGCCGCATGGTGGCTGTTCTTCCTGGCGTTCATCGGCATCGTGCTGCTGCTGCGGCGCGAGGACCAGAGGGAAGGCTACCCGAAGGACAACCTGGGCCTGCAGCCGCTGGCCGGGCCGATGCCCCTGCCGCCGTCCCGCCCGCTGCTGCGCCTGGACGGCAGCGCGACCGCCCAGCCGCACCACGACCCGGCGCCGCCGCTGCGCGCCCATCCGCAGTTCCGCTTCGCCGGCGGCCCGCTGGTGCCGGACGGCAACCCGCTGACCGCGGCGGTGGGGCCGGGCACCTACGTCATGCGCCACGACAAGCCGTTCCTGATGGTGGACGGCAAGCCGCAAGTGCAGCCGCTGCACGCCGCGGAGGGCTGGGACGTGATGCCCGGCGAAACCGACCTGCGGGGGATGCGGGTGCTGGACATCCGCTTCCTGCCCGTCGGCCGGGTGGAGGAGCTGTGGGTGGACCGTGGCGTGAAGATCGTGCGCTACCTGGAAATCAGCCTGGACGAGGGCAAAGGCGGGGGCACCGGCCGGGTGCTGCTGCCGATCCACCATTGCGACGTGAGCGAGCGGGAGCGCGACATCCGCGTGACCGCCTTGCACGGGGGCCAATTCAACGACGTGCCGCGCCCCCGGGCGCCGGACAGCATCACCGCGCGGGAGGAAGACATGGTGAACGCCTACTACGCCGGCGGACGCTTCCATTCGGACGGGGTGGCGCCGTGAGCACAGCGAAACCGAAGGTTTGCACCACGGCGACGGAGGTTTACGCGGCGAAACCGGGGGTGTGCGCCGGCCTGCTCGCCCGGCCGCCGTCCCCCAAGCTGCGGCCGGGCGAGGTCCTGGTCTGGCAGGGGCAGCCATGCTGGCGCGCGCTGGCGGTTGGCGCGTTCCACATCCGCGCGGTCGTGCTGTGGCTGTGCGCCCTGATGTTCGCGAACGCCGTCGCGGCCCGGGCGGAGCGCCTGCCGCCGTGGCAGGCGGTGCAGGACATCGCGCCGCTGGCGTTGCTGGGTGGGCTGGTGGTGGCCGGCGTGGCGGCGGCGGCGTGGGCAACGGGGCGGACCACGCTTTACACCGTCACCAGCCAGCGGGTGCTGATGCAGTACGGCGTCGCCCTGACCGCGACGCTGGCGCTTCCGGTGCGGCTGATCGGCGCCGTGGCGGTGTCGGAAGGGCGCACGGGCGACGTGCCGATCCGGCTGAAGCCGGGCCAGGCCGTCAGCTATGCCAAGCTGTGGCCGCACGCGCGCCCCTGGCGCCTGCGCCGTGCGGAGCCGACGCTGCGGTCCCTGCCCGATGCGGCCCGGGTCGCCGCCATCCTGTCCCGGACGGTTGCCGAGGCGCAGGCGGCGGCCGTGGACACGCCGGCGCAGGCCGGGCCGCAGGCGCCGGGCCGGCAGCTGCTGGACGCCGTCGCCTCCTGACCGGCACGCGCCTCTGCGCCAAGCCGCTTGCAAGCGTGCCGACGCCTTGCCCGGAGGGGAGGTTGAGCGGACGGTGTAAGCTTGATATGGGACGGTCCAGTACCCAGGCTCGGTGGCCTCCAATCGAACCTGCAACGCAGTGCCACACCCCACCGACGTGAACAGGCTTGGTTTTTTGGAGCGTCCGCTTGATCAGCAACCGCAGGGTGTCCGTCGTGCTGCCGGCCTACAACGCGGAGCGGACCTTGCGGCAAACCGTCGCCGAGATCCCCCGCGAGGTCGTTGACGACATCATCCTCACCGACGACGCCAGCCGCGACAACACGGTGGCCGTGGCGCGCAGCCTCGGCCTGCACATCCTACAGCACCACCGCAACCGCGGCTACGGCGGCAACCAGAAGACTTGCTACCAGGCGGCGCTGGACCGCGGCGCCGACATCGTGGTCATGCTGCACCCGGACTACCAGTACACGCCCCGGCTGGTCACCGCCATGGCGTCGATGATCGCTTCCGACCAGTTCGATGTCGTGCTCGGCAGCCGCATCCTGGGGCGGGGCGCGCTGGCCGGCGGGATGCCGTTCTACAAGTACGTCGCCAACCGTGCCCTCACCCTCACGCAGAACCTGATGCTCGGCGCCAAGCTGTCGGAGTACCACACGGGCTACCGCGCCTGGAGCCGGGCGGTGCTGGAACAACTGCCGCTGCATGCGTGCTCCGACGACTTCGTGTTCGACAACCAGATGCTATCACAGGCGCTTTACTTCGGCTTCCGCGTCGGCGAGATCTCCTGCCCCACCAAGTATTTCCCCGAGGCGTCGTCGATCAACCTGCAGCGCAGCGCTATCTACGGGGTGGGCGTGCTGCAAACCTCGCTCAGCTTCCGGCTGCAGCGCATGGGCCTCGCGCATTCGCCCTTGTTCGCGGGCGGCGGCGACCTGCGCCTGCACCTGCCGGAAGCCAGGGAGGCATGAGCAAGAACCGGGGCATAAGTACAACCGGGGCATGGAGCGGGGCGGGGTGGGTCCGGCTCGCCGTTGTCCTTGCTGCCGTGGGCCTGGTCGCGATGGGCGTTCTCGCCGGGCACTCGCCGGGCCTGCTCGTCGCCAGGATGGATGCCGGCCTCCAGGCCGTGCGCGACCTCGGCGGCGCGGGCCGCGTGCTGTTCGCCGTCGTGCAGGTCCTCGTGGCCGTGAGCGGCATCCTGCCGGCCTCCATGCTCGGCGTCGCCGCCGGGGTGCTTTACGGGTTGCCCGCCGGCTTCGCGGTGTCGGGAGTGGGCACGCTGGCGGGCGCGGTGCTCGCCTTTGCGCTGAGCCGCTCCGTGCTGCGTCCCGCGGTCACGAGATACCTGGCGGGACGGTCCCGCCTGCGCGAGCTTGACGGCATGATCGCGCGGGACGGCTGGCGCATGGCCTGCCTGCTGCGGGTCTCGCCCGTCATGCCGTTCGCCGCGACGAGCTACGCGCTGGGCCTGTCCTCCATCGGGCTGCGCGATTACGTCGTCGGCACCCTGGCGGCGATGCCGGCGCTGTTCGGCTACGTCCTGCTCGGCACGCTGGCCGGGTCGGGGGCGGCAGCCTGGTCGTCCAGCCCGCTGGGAGGGTGGATGCTCGCGTTCGGGGCCGCCGCCACCCTGGTGCTGACGCTGCGGGTCGGACAGCTCGTCGCCCGCGTGGTCCGCCCCGGCACGGCGCCGCTCGGCGAGGACCTCGCGTCGTGAGCGGGGCGTCGTGAGCGGGTCCGACGCGGACGCCCGGCGCCGCGTTCGGGTTTCAACGACGCATGGACCGAGGGGCGGGTTTCACGCAGTTCTCATCGAACACGCCGGCAGGTGGTCCGTCCGGCGCGCGCTGGCGGTGCTGTTCGTGGCCGTGGCGCTGCCGACCTGCACCACCCTCGCGCTGCTGACCCCCTTGGGGCAGGTTGCCGACGAGCCGGCGCACGTTCTGCGCGCCGCCAGCCTGCTGCATGGGCAATGGATCGGCCGGCGCGGACCCTTCGTCGAGAACGGCACGACCCGCATCAGGGCCGGGCTGGACGTGGACGCGGCGATCTTCGGCGTACAGAACGGCCCGGAGCATACGAAGTTCAGCCAGGAGGACATGACCCGAGCCAGAGAGCAGGGTTGGGCCGGGTCCCTGTATTTCTACCCCATCCCGAGCGTCGCGATCTACATGCCGGCCTTTTACGGCCCGGCGGCGGCCGGCATGGGCGTGGCCAAGCTGGCCGGGGCCGGGCCGTTCGTCGCGACCTACGCGGCCCGCCTTGCCAACGTCGCCTGCTTCGCCGCGATGGGCCTTGCTGCGCTGCTGCTCGCGCGACGGGGCCATGCGCTGCTGTTCTGCACGTTGATGCTCCCCATGACCCTGAGCCTCGCGGCGTCGGTCAACCAGGATGGGCTGATCATCGCGGCCAGCGTGCTCGCGGCGGCGCTGCTGACCCGCTCGGGCGTGCCCACCGTAGCCGGGCCGGCGCTCCCGCGCGGCGGCGCCTATTGGGTGGCGGGGCTGCTGCTCGCCTGCGTCGCGGCCGTGAAGCCGCCCTACGCGCCGCTGCTGGCGTTGCTGCTGCTGCCTTTGCCGCCGGTGCGGGACTGGTTGCGCTTCCGCCGCCCGCTGCTGCTGCGCGTCGGGGCGATGGCCCTCCTGCTGCTGCCCGGCCTGCTTTGGAGCTGGCTTGCCGTCACCCACGTCGCGACGCCGTTTCCCAA
>CAXSEX010000023.1:0-1402 GCA_964236415.1 uncultured Acetobacteraceae bacterium
CCTGCGACGGGAGACCGCTCTTGGCTGACGATATCGCGCCCCTGGATCAGGTCGACCTGACCAATTGCGACCGCGAACCGATCCACATCCTGGGCTCGGTGCAGCCGATCGGCGTGCTGGTCGCGGTTGAGGCCGGCAGCGAGCAGGACGCCCTGGAAACCCTGGGTCGCCAGATCGGCATGCATGTTGCCGCGAGCCGGCCCGACTCGCTCGACATCGACGGGGTGGACCCGGCGTCGCTGGAGCGGGAAAAAGCCGTGCTGACCGAACAGGCGCGTCAATCCGGCAAGCCCGACAACATCATCGAGAAGATGGTCGAGGGGCGCATCCGCAAGTACTACGAGGAAGTAGTTCTCCTGGAGCAGGTCTGGGTGCATGACGGCGAGAGCCGGGTGCGCGCGGTGGTCAAGAAGGCCGGCGCCAAGCTTGCGGGCTTCGAGCGCTTCCACCTGGGCGAGGGGATCGACAAGCCGACCGGCGGGGATTTCGCGTCCGAGGTCGCCGCCGCCGCCGGCATCACGCCGCCGCCCGAGTCGCCGGCCCCCTCGCCGCCCGCGGAGTAGCCGGCGCCGGGTGATCGGGCCGGACCGGCGGCTTAAACTTGTGGCGGGCGGCGCCACCCTCTAGCGTGCCGCCGCCCGGCCCCAGAAGGATTCCATGCCAGATCAACCGACCCACAAGCGCGTCCTGCTCAAGGTGTCCGGGGAGGCGCTGATGGGCCGGCGAGAGTACGGGTTGGACACCGACACCTTGGCGCGGATCGCCGCCGATGTGGGCGACGTGGTGCAGATGGGAGTGCAGGTCTGCCTGGTGGTCGGCGGCGGCAACATCTTCCGCGGCATTTCCGCGGCGGCGGGCGGCATGGACCGGGCGCAGGCCGACTACATGGGCATGCTGGCGACGGTGATGAACGCGCTCGGCATGCAGAGCGCCTTGGAGCGGCGCGGCGTCGCGACCCGCGTGCAGTCGGCCATCCCGATGAACAGCGTGTGCGAGCCGTATATCCGGCGCCGGGCGGAGCGGCACATGGAGAAGGGCCGGGTGGTGATCTTCGCCGCAGGCACCGGCAACCCGTTCTTCACCACCGACACCGCCGCGGCGCTGCGTGCCGCCGAGATGAATTGCGACCTGCTGCTTAAGGGCACCCAGGTGGACGGCGTGTACTCCGCCGACCCGCGCAAGGTGCCCGACGCGGAGCGGTACGACCAGCTGACATATCTTGACGTTCTGGCCCGTGACCTCGGCGTGATGGATGCGGCGGGCATCAGCCTGGCGCGGGAGAACGGCTTGCCGATCATCGTGTTCAACATCCATGCGCCCGGCGCGTTCGCCCAGGTGATGCGCGGCGAAGGCCGCTTCACCCGCATCGTCGAACCCCATTAGCCCATCCAGGGGAGACCGC
>CAXSEX010000023.1:1412-11282 GCA_964236415.1 uncultured Acetobacteraceae bacterium
GAGTTCCACCATGCCCGCCGACGTGAACGCCCTCAAGACCGACCTCGCGCGACGGATGGACGGCGCGCTGGAAACGCTGCGCCGCGACTTCGGCGGGCTGCGCACCGGCCGGGCCAGCCCGGCGCTGCTGGAACCCGTCAAGGTCGAGGCCTACGGCACGGAGGTGCCGATCACCCAGGTCGGCACCATCGGGGTGCCGGAACCGCGGATGATCACCGTGCAGGTTTGGGACCGCACGCTGGTCGGCGCCGTGGAGCGCGCGATCCGCGACAGCGGGCTGGGCCTCAACCCCGGCTCGGACGGGCAGGTGGTGCGCGTGCCCATCCCGCAGCTCACGGCGGAGCGCCGGGGCGAGCTGGCAAAGGCGGCCGGGCGCTACGCGGAGGGCGCGCGGGTGGCGACACGCGGCGTGCGGCGCGACGGCATGGACCAGATCAAGGCGTTCGAGAAGAAAAGCGAGATCGGCGAAGACGAGATGAAGGACTGGTCCGACCAGGTGCAGAAGCTGACGGACGGCTATATCAAGCGAATCGACGAATCGCTGTCCGAAAAGGACCGGGAAATCCGGCAGGTGTGACGGGATGTCGTTCGGCAAACCGGACTTGAAGCCGCTTGCGTCGGGGCCTGCCGGACCCGCGCCGCCGCGGCACATCGCGGTGATCATGGACGGCAACGGCCGCTGGGCGGCGGCGCGCGGGCTGCCGCGGGCGGCCGGGCACCGCGCGGGCGCGCAGGCGGTGCGCCGCACCATCGAGGCGGCGATGGAGGCCGGCGTGGGTTGGCTGACGCTGTACGCCTTCAGCAGCGAGAACTGGCGCCGCCCGGCCGACGAGGTGCTGGAGCTGACCGGCCTGCTGCGCCACTACATCCGGCAGGAATTGGCGGAACTGTCGCGCCAGGGCGTGCGCGTCCGGGTGCTGGGCGACCGCACGCGGTTCGAGCCGGAAACCCGGGCCGAACTGGACCGCGCCGAGCGCGCGACGCTCGGCAACACGCGGATGAACCTCAACATGGCGCTGTCCTACGGCGCCCGGGACGAGATCGCCGCCGCCGCCCGCGCGGCGGCGCAGGCTGCGGCGGACGGCACCCTGGACCCGGCGGCGCTGACCGTCGAGCGGTTCGAGCGTTTCCTGTCCACCGCCGGCATGCCTGATCCCGACCTGATGATCCGCACCTCCGGCGAGCGCCGGTTGTCCAATTTTCTGCTGTGGCAGTCGGCCTATGCCGAGTTGATCTTCCTCGACGTGCTGTGGCCGGATTTCAGCCAGGCGGAGTTCAACGGCGCCCTGGCCGAGTTTGCCCGGCGCGAACGCCGGTTCGGGGCGCGCCCTGCCTGAACTCAACGGCCAGGCCGGTCAGGCGAAACGTTGGGGCGACCTGCGCAAGCGCGCGCTGTCGGCGGCCTTGCTGGCGCCGGCCGCGCTGGCGTGCATCTGGCTGGGCGCCGATGCCTGGACCGCGCTGATGGCGGCGGCGGCGGGCGGGCTGGCCTATGAATGGGTTGCGCTGTGCGGCGGGCGGCCCGGGCAGATGCCGGGGCTTGGGGTGCCGTTCGCCGTGCTGCTCGCTGGGCTGCTGGCCGTGCTGGACCGGGAACGCTGGGCGTTGGTCGTGCTGGCGGCGGGCGCCCTGCTGGTCGGCTGGATCAGCGGGCGGCGCGCGATGGCGGCGGGGGTGCTGTATGTCGGCCTGGCGGGCGTGGCGCTGATCTGGCTGCGCGGCGATGGCGCGGCGGGCCGGGCCAACGTGCTGTTCCTGGTCGTCGTGGTGTGGGCCAGCGACGTGGGCGCCTACGCCGCCGGGCGGCTGCTTGGCGGGCGCAAGCTGGCGCCGGGGATCTCACCGGGCAAGACCTGGTCCGGCGCGGTTGGCGGCCTGCTGGCGGCGATGTTGGTCGGGGAACTGGCGGGCCGGCTGCTGGCGGCGGGGCCGGCCGGGCGGGCCGCGGTGGTCGCCGGGCTGCTCGGGGTGTCGGCGCAGGCCGGCGACTTGCTGGAAAGCGCGGTCAAGCGGCATTTCGGCGCGAAGGACTCGGGACGGCTGATACCCGGGCATGGCGGGCTGCTGGACCGGCTGGATGGGCTGCTGACCGCAGCGCCCACCGCCGCCGCGCTGGCGTTGGTGTTGGGTCGGGGGATGGCGTTATGGCAATGAGCACTGGGGCGGCAAGCCCGAAAACATCGAGCAGCACGTCAACGGGCCGGCGGACGGTTTCGGTGCTGGGCAGCACCGGCAGCGTCGGCCGCAGCACCGTCCACCTGCTGGCCGCGAACCCGGGCCGTTTCCAAGTCCGTGCCTTGGTCGGCGGGCGCAACGCGGCCCTGTTGGCGGAGCAGGCGCGGCTGCTGGGGGCCGAACTGGCAGTCATTGCCGAGCCGGACGGCCACGCCACGCTCGACGCGGCGCTGGCCGGCACCGGCATCCAGACGGCGAGCGGCGAGGCGGCGGTGCTGCAAGCGGCGTCGCTGCCGGTGGATTGGACGATGGCGGCGATCACCGGCGCTGCCGGCCTGCCCAGCACCCTGGCTGCGATCAAGCGCGGCGGCGCGGTGGCCCTGGCCAACAAGGAAGCGCTGGTCTGCGCCGGGGAGGTCATGCTCCGCGCGGTGCGCGACGCCGGCGCGACCCTGCTGCCGGTGGACTCCGAGCACAACGCGATCTTCCAGGCGATGGCGGAGGGCAACCGGGACGCGGTGGAG
Source organism: uncultured Acetobacteraceae bacterium (assembly GCA_964236415.1). GTDB lineage: Bacteria > Pseudomonadota > Alphaproteobacteria > Acetobacterales > Acetobacteraceae > CAHJXG01. The sequence continues at coordinate 4,112 of CAXSEX010000023.1, forward strand.
CGCATCGTGCTCACGTCGTCGGGCGGGCCGTTCCGCCTGGCCTCGTCCGAGGAGATGGCGCGCGCCACGCCGGAGGCCGCGCTGCGCCATCCCGTGTGGTCGATGGGCGCCAAGATCAGCATCGACTCGGCAACAATGATGAACAAGGGCCTGGAGCTTGTTGAAGCCGCGCGCCTGTTTGCGATGGATGAGAGCGAAATCGACATCCTGGTGCATCCGCAGCATGTGATCCACGGCCTGGTGCACTTCCGCGATGGCAGCGTGCTGGCGCAGATGGGGGCGCCCGACATGCGCGTGCCCATCGCGCACGCCCTGGCCTGGCCGGGGCGGCTGCCCACGGAGTCGCCGCGGCTGGACCTGGCCGCGCTCGGCACGCTGGAGTTCTTTGCCCCCGATCCCGTCCGTTTCCCGGCGCTGCGCCTGGCGCGGGACGCCTTGCGCGCGGGGGGCGGCGCACCCACAATCCTGTCCGCGGCCAACGAGGTGGCGGTCGAGGCGTTCCTGGGCCGACGCCTGGGCTTCACCGCCATCGCCACCCTTGTGGAAGCCGTGCTGGAGCGGTTTGGGCCTCAGGCTGCAGACAGCTTGGATGCGGTGCTGGACTTGGATGCGTCTGCCCGGCGTGCCGCCCACCAGATCGCCGCCGCAAAGGCGGCCTGAGGACACTCCTTCATGATCGTCCCCGACTTCTTCCGCAGCGTCGCCGCCTTCATCGTCGTGCTCGGCGTGCTGGTGTTCGTGCACGAGCTTGGCCATTACCTGGCGGCGCGCTGGCGCGGGGTGCACGTCGAGGCGTTCTCCATCGGCTTCGGCCGGTCGATTGCCAGCTGGACCGACCGCTTGGGCACGGTGTGGAAGCTGGCTTGGCTGCCGCTTGGCGGCTACGTGAAGCTGCACGGCCAGGAGCGGCCGGAGGACGTGGCCCCTGAGGTGCGGGCGCGCTGGCTGCCGGGCCGGACGTTCCATGAGAAGCCGGTGCTGTCGCGGGCCATCGTGGTGGCGGCCGGGCCGGTGGCCAACTTCCTGCTGGCGGCCGTGCTGTTCGCGGGGCTGTTCGCGACCGTGGGCCGCCCAGTCACGATGCCGGTGGTCGGCGAGGTGGTGGCGGAAGGCGCCGCCGCCAAGGCCGGGCTGCGGCCGGGCGACCGCGTCCAAGCGATCGACGGCACGGCGGTGGCGCGGTTCGAGGACATCCAGCGCATCGTCTTGGCGAATCCGGACCGGGAGCTGAACCTGCGCATCCTGCGTGACGGGCAGGAGCAGACCGTGGCGGTGCTGGCCGGCGGGCGGGACGCCGGCGGCGGGCGCCGGGTGGGCCTGCTGGGCGTGCGCGGCGGCGGGACGGAGTTCACCAGGCTGAACCCGCTGCAAGCGGTTGGCGCCGGGGTGGAGCAGACCTGGGACGTGACCGTGCAGACGGTGGCCGGGCTGGGCCAGATGCTGAGCGGGGCACGCGGCACGGAGGAACTGGGCGGCCCGCTGCGGATCGCCCAGCTTTCGGGGCAGGTGGCGCAGCTTGGCCTGTCGAGCCTGATCAGCTTCATTGCCGTGCTGTCGGTGAACCTCGGGTTGATCAACCTGTTCCCGATCCCGATCCTGGACGGCGGGCACCTGCTGTTCTACCTGGCCGAAGCGGTGCGCGGCCGGCCGTTGCCGTTGCGGGCGCAGGAATACGGCTACCGGGCGGGCTTCGCCGTGCTTGCCTGCTTGTTCGTGTTCGCCACCTGGAACGACCTGACCCACCTGGGCCTGTTCCGTTGGGTAAGCGGGCTGATCGGCTAACGCAGCCAAGCGGGCCGGCGGAACGGCCCCGGCCAAAGGGTTATCGGTCGATTTGCGAGGACCGTCTTCACGGGCCTTGGCGACAGGTGGCACTGCGATTACAACGCCGGGACTGCTGCCACGGCGATCGCATCCGACGTGCCCGCCCCTTGGAGGACCTGCCTGTTGTCCCAAAGACGCGCCGCGCTGTTTGCGACCGCTTGCCTGCTGCCGCTCCTTGCGAGCGAGGCGGGCGTGGCGCAGATCCGTCGCGCGCCGCGCAGCGTCGCGGCCCAGCGCACGCTTCCGCCCGGCCGCGCCGCCTCCGCCCGTGTCGCTCCTGGCGGCACCATCTCCGCCATCAAGGTGGAGGGCAATCAGCGGATCGAGGAGGGGACGATCCGCTCCTACATGCTGGTCCAGCCTGGCGATCCCTTCGATCCCGAGCGCATCGACCGCAGCCTCAAGACGCTGTTCGCCACCGGCCTGTTCCAGGACGTGAGCCTGCGCCGGGAGGGCGACGCGCTGGTCGTGAAGGTGCAGGAGAACCCGATCGTCAACCGGATCGCGTTCGAGGGCAACCGCAAGCTGAATGACGAACAGCTGCGGGGCGAGCTGCAGCTGCGCGCCCGCGCCGTGTTCACGCCGCAGCTGGCGCAGGCGGACCGCCAGCGGCTGCTCGACCTGTATGCAAGGCGCGGCCGGTTCGCGGCGACCGTGGTGCCGAAGGTGATCCGGCTCGACCAGAACCGGGTCGATGTGGTGTTCGAGATCAACGAGGGCGACACGACGCTGGTAAGCCGCATCGCCTTCGTCGGCAACCGGGCATTCAGCGAGAACCGGCTGCGCGAGGTGATCAACAGCCGGGAGCAGGCGTTCTACCGGATCCTGTCCTCCAGCGACCAGTACGACCCGGAGAAGATCAACTTCGACAAGGAGCTGCTCCGGCGCTTCTACCTGAAGAACGGCTTTGCCGATTTCGAGGTGAAGGACGCAACAGCCGAGCTGTCGCCGGACCGCCGCGCGTTCTTCGTCACCTTCACGATCACCGAGGGGGAACGCTACACGGTCGGCCAGGTCAGCATCGACAGCAAGCTGCGCAACCTGAAGGGCGAGGAGCTGACGCCGCTGCTGCAGATCGCGTCCGGGGACACCTATGACGGCGACATCGTCGAGCGCACGACCCAGGCGATCCAGGACGCGGTGCAGAACCGCGGCTACGCCTTTGTCGATGTGAAGCCGCGCATCGCCCGCGACCGCGCCAAGAAGACGGTCGATCTGGTGTTCGACGTGACGGAGGGGCCGCGGGTCTATGTCGAGCGGATCGACATTTCCGGCAACACGCGCACCAAGGACAAGGTGATCCGGCGCGAGTTCCGGCTGGCGGAAGGGGATGCCTTCAACGCGGCGACGGTGCGCCGGTCGCGGCAGCGGCTGCAGGACCTCGGTTACTTCAACAGCGCGGCGATCACGCCGTCGCCGGGGAGTGCCGCGGACCGGGCGGTGCTGAACACGGTGGTGGACGAGAAGGCGACGGGCGAGCTGACGCTCGGCGGCGGGTTCTCGACCGACGCGGGTGCCTTGGTCAACGTGGGGCTGCGGGAGCGCAACCTGGTCGGCACCGGCATCGACGCCAGCATCAACGGCGTGTTGGCGCAGCGGCGCAGCCAGTTGGACCTGTCGGTCACCGATCCCTACTTCCTGGACCGCAACCTGGTGGCCGGGATCGACCTGTTCGACGTGAACAACAACAACCAGGACATCGCGGCATACAGCGAGTCGCGGATCGGCGGGGCGCTCCGGCTCGGCTACGAGTTCAACGAGCACCTGCGGCAGGCTTGGACGTACTCCCTGGTGAGCCGGCGCATCTTCGACGTGCAGGACGGCGCCAGCATCTACATCCAGAACCAGGTCGGCACGACGCTGCTGTCGCAGATCGGGCAAACCATGTCGCTGGACTACCGGGACAGCCGGACGGAGCCGCACGAGGGGTTCCTGCTGCGTCTTGGCACCGATTTCGCCGGGCTGGGCGGCACGGCCCGCTACGTGCGGACCAAGCTCGACGGCACCTACTACATCCCGCTGGAGCGGTTCACCGGCGACGCCGATTGGGGCATCGCCTTGTCGGCGGGCGGCGGCTACCTGGCGCAGCTGGGCCGCGAGGAGCGGATCATCGACCGCTTCTTCCTGGGCGGCGACAACCTGCGCGGCTTCCAGTCGGGTGGCGCCGGCCCCCATGCCATCGGCACCCCGGCCCTCGGCGGCACGACCAACGACAGCATCGGCGGCCGGCTGATCTACACCCAATCGACCGAGCTGCGCTTCCCGCTGCCCATCTCCGCCGACCTCGGCCTGTCTGGCCGGGCATTCGTCGACATCGGCTCCTTGAGCGAGGTGACGCGGCTCGGGCCGATCAACGGCGTGGTGCCCCAGGTGGTGTCGGACTCCACGCCGCGCGTCGGCACCGGCGTCGGCGTGTCCTGGAAAACGCCGTTCGGCTTGATCAACATCGACATCGCCCAGGCGGTCGTCAAACGCCCCTACGACCAAACCCAGGTGTTCCGGTTTGGGTTCGGCACACGGTTTTGAGGTTCGCATGACAGTCCTGACCCGCTCCGCCGCCGTTGCGGCCGCCTTGCTGGCCCTCGGTCCGCTGGCCCACCGCACGCCGGCGGCGGCGCAGCAAAGCCCGGGGTACTTCATCCCGCCCGCGGCCGGAGGCGCCACGGCGCCGCGGTCCGCGCCGCCCCGGCCCGCACCGCGGCCCGCGCCACCCGCCGTGCAGGTTGCCCCGCCATCGCTGGGCGCCGGTGCGGGCGCCGGAGCCGGGTCGGAGCCGCCGCCGCTTCAGGTCCAGCTCCCGCCAGTGCCTGACCTGCCGGCGTTGGCGCGTGGCCCTGCGCCCCCGGCGGCGGTGATCGGCGTGCTGGGCATCCCCGACATCATGCATGCTTCGACGGCCGCGCAGCAGGTCGAGAAGCTGATCGGGGAACGGCGGGAGAAGCTCAACGAGGACGCGCAAAAGGAGCAGGCCGCCTGGCGGGACCTGCAGCAGGCCCTGGCGAACCAGCGCGCCAGCCTGAACGCCGACCAGATCCGCACCAAGGAGCGCGAGCTGCAGGAGCGCATCACCAACTCGCAACGCCAGTTCCGCGACCGCAACCGCTTCATCCAGGAGGCCGCCCAGGTCGGCCTGGCGCAGATCGAGCGCATACTGATCGCGACGATTCGCCAGGTGGCGGAAAGCCGGGGCATGAACCTGGTGCTGCACCGGGCGCAGGTGGCCTTGAACATCAACGAGTTCGACATCACCGACACAGTTGTCGAGCAGATGAACAAGACCCTGCCCAGCGTGACCCTGCCGCCCGACGGCGTTTCGGCCGTGGCTGCCCAGGCGACCCCGCCCGCCCAGGCGACCCTGCCCACTCAGGCCGTGCCGCCTGCGGCCCAGCCGGCCGCGCCCGCCCCAGCCGTGGCGCCCGCGACCGCGCCGTCCAGCCCGGCCGCGCCGCGTCGCTGAGCCATGCAGCCGACAGAATCCGAAAGCGCCACGGCCGACGACCGGTTCTTTGCCCGGACCGGTCCGCACCCGTTGGCAGCCGTCGCGGCCGCGGCGGGCGGAGTGGTGGAGAAGGCGGCGGCGGGCCGTCCGTTGCTGCTGCACGGGGTCGCGCCCCTGCAATCGGCCGGGCCTGCGCATGTCAGCTTCCTCGACAACCGCCGCTACCTCCCTGCGCTGGCGGCCACCCGGGCGGGTGCCGTGATCGTGCATCCCGATTTCGCGAGCCGCGTGCCTTCCGGCACGGTGGCAATCGAGACGGCTGATCCCTATGCGGGCTGGGCGCGGGTCGCCGGGCTGTTCCACCCGCCGCCGCCGATCCGCCCGGGCGTGCATCGGTCCGCCGTTTTGGCGGAGGATGCGATCTGCGATGCCTCGGCCGAGATCGGCCCGCTGGCCGTCATCGGCGCGGGCGCGGTGATCGGGCCGCGCTGCCGGATCGGCGCTGGCGCCGTGGTCGGGGATGCCGTGTCGATGGGGGCGGACTGCCGGATCGGCCCTTTGGCCAGCATCAGCCACGCGATCCTGGGCGACCGGGTTTATGTTTATGCCGGGGCGCGCATCGGGCAGGACGGATTCGGCTTCGCCACCACGCCCGACGGGTTCCTGACGGTGCCGCAGCTTGGCCGCGTGCTGCTGGAGCATGATGTCGAGGTGGGGGCGAACAGCACGATTGACCGGGGATCGGCCACCGACACGGTGATCGGTGCCGGGTCGCGTCTCGACAACCTGGTGCAGATTGGGCACAACGTGCGACTAGGGCGGTGCTGTGTGGTCGTGGCGCAGGCCGGCATCTCCGGCTCGACCGTACTTGAGGATTTTGTGGTGATCGCGGCGCAGGCCGGTTTGACGGGGCATCTGAGGATTGGGCGCAAGGCCCGGATCGGCGCGCAGGCCGGCGTGATGGCGGACGTGGGCGCTGGCCTCGACGTGATCGGCAGCCCGGCGCAGCCGAGCCGTGAGTTCTTCCGCGGCGTGGTGGTGCTCCGCAAGCTGGCGCGCCCACAGCACCGGGCCGGCGGGGAACCAACCGGAGAGGGGTCGAGTTAGATCCGCATGGACGGCACCTCCCCCTTGCCTGACGACGTCGCGCCCAAGCCCTCGCTGAAGGCGGCCCTGCGGCCTACCGAGGTGCTGGACATCAAGCGGGTCATGCACGCGATCCCGCACCGCTACCCGATGCTGATGATCGACAAGGTGGTCGATGTCGTGCCGGGCAACTCGGCGGTCGGCATCAAGAACGTGACGGTCAACGAGAACTTCTTCCAGGGCCATTTCCCCGACCATCCCGTGATGCCCGGCGTGTTGATCATCGAGAGCATGGCGCAGACCGCGGCGGTGCTGGTGGTCGAGTCGCTCGGGGCGGACGCCGCCGGCAAGGTGGTGTATTTCATGACCATCGAGAACGCGAAGTTCCGCCGTCCGGTGGTGCCGGGCGACACGCTGCGAATCCACGTCACCAAGAACCGCCATCGCGGCAACGTTTGGAAGTTCAGCGCCGTGGCCCTGGTCGAGGGGGTTTCGGTGGCCGAGGCGACTTACGCCGCCATGATCATGGATAAGTAGCCGCAACGTTCGGCAATAATCCTTGAGTTGGTGCGTGCGCCTTCGTTCCGTTACGTATGGCCCTTGGGGTCGGGCAGCTGTTCGGCCAGAACGAAAGCCGTTGCATGATCCTGATGCCCCGACCGCTTGACGCCGCCCCATTGCAGGCTGCGCGCGTGCACCCGACCGCAATCATCGAGCCGGGCGCGCAGTTGGGGGCGGGCGTGGAGATTGGGCCGTGGTGCCATGTCGGCCCCGCCGTGACCATCGGGGACGGCGCCCGGCTGGTGTCGCATGTCGTGGTGG
>CAXSEX010000023.1:11292-20436 GCA_964236415.1 uncultured Acetobacteraceae bacterium
CTGCACGGTCGGCCTGGCGCCGCAGGACCTCAAGTACCGCAACGAGCCGACGCGATGTGAGATCGGGGCGCGCACCCAGGTCCGGGAGCATTGCACGATCCACCGCGGGACTGTCACCGGCAGCGGCATGACCCGCGTGGGTGCCGACTGCCTGCTGATGGCGGTCGTGCATGTCGCGCACGATTGCGAGATCGGCGACGGCGTGGTGATCGCCAACAACGTCGTGATGGGGGGGCACGTCGCCATCGGCGCGGGCGCGGTGATCGGCGGCGCGGCGGCGCTGCACCAGTTCGTCCGCATCGGCCGGGGAGCCATGGTCGGGGGCGTGTCGGGCGTCGAGGCGGACGTGATCCCATTCGGCAGCGTCATCGGCAACCGGGCGCGGCTTTCGGGCCTCAACGTCATCGGGCTACGGCGGCGCGGAGTGGACCGCACCGGGCTGCACCGGCTGCGGGCGGCCGTGCGGCTGCTGTTCGGGTCCGAAGGGGTGTTCAGCGCACGCCTGGCCGAAGCGCGTGACGCTTATGGCGATGATCCCATGGTAGCCGAGGTGCTCGCGTTCATCGACGGGCCGAGCAAGCGCGGCCTGATCCGCACGGCGGCCACGGTGCTGGACGACGATGCGCCCTGAACAGCCATTGGCGGCCTTGCCCCCTGCTGACCGCGCATTCCACTGACTTCTCGATGCCCGCGCACTGCCCATGCGCCGCGGCCAGCGAAGGCAGCCGATCCCGTGCCGCCCATCGCCGCACGGCTCCGTACGGCCGATGCAGACGGCCGTTGGAGTCAGTGGATCGCCAACCCCGCTGGCATCCGGTCGGCAAGGCCCTCGCGCCTGCCGGCGGACACCTCAAGATGGCAGGTATCGAGCGCCCGCTGCAATGCGGCGGAGGTTTGGTCCAACTGCAAGATGGACGCTTCCTCTACCAGCATTCGCAGGCACTGGATAAACCCGTTGGACGTCGCCAGAACCTCATCGTCACCCATGAAGCACCTCTGATTAATAATATGTCGCAGTGACCGATGCAGTCATCAAGGGAAGGCTCGCGAAGCGCAATGAAAAAAGTTCGTGCCGCAGCATATTTAACGTTATTTAATCTGCGTGTGACGGGCTTTTCAGCGTTTGGCGCGGCGTTACCGCGGCTTTAGCTGGTGAGCATGGCAACACTCGGGATCCTGGCAGGCGGCGGCCCGTTTCCCGGCCGGGTCGCCGCCGCGGCCGTGGCCGCGGGGCGGGGCGTGTTCATCGTGGCCCTGCGGGGCTTCGCCGAGGCTTCCGTGGTCGGCGCGTTTCCCCACGCCTTTGTCCGGATGGGCGCGGCCGGCGAGATCCTCGCCCGGCTGCGCGCCGCCAGGTGCATGGAGCTTGTGCTGGTCGGGCCGGTCCGCCGTCCTCCCCTGATGGACCTCCGCCCCGACGCGGAGGGCGCGCGGATCATGGCCCGGATCGGCCGCGCCGCCTTTGCCGGCGACGATGGGCTGCTCGCGGCGGTCGTGCGCGTGCTGGGCGAGGAGGGCTTCCGCGTCGTCGGCGCGCACGAGGTTTTGACCGAGGCCGTGGGGCCGCGCGGCCAGATGGGCCGGGTGGCGCCCGATGCCGCCGCCACCGCCGACATCGAGCGCGGCGCGGCCGTCGTGCGCGTCCTGGGGCAAGCCGATGTCGGCCAGGCCTGCGTCGTGCAGCAGGGCGTCGTGCTGGCCGTGGAGGCCATCGAGGGCACCGACGCCATGCTCGCCCGCGCGGCCACGCTCGCCCGGCCTGGACCCGGCGGTGTCCTGGTCAAGCTGGTGAAGCCCGGCCAGGACCGCCGGGCGGACCTGCCGACCATCGGCCCGGCCACCCTGCGCGCCGCCGCTGCCGCCGGGCTGCGCGGCGTGGCGTTCGAGGCGGGCGGAACCCTGTTGACCGATCGCGCCGCGTGCATCACCGAAGCGGACGCTGCCGGGCTTTTCCTGCTCGGCATCGACGCCACCTCAGCAACCCAAATGTAAGGGACCAAGCCCATGACCAACCCACGCCTGCTGCACACCATGCTCCGCGTGAAGGACCTGGACGCGAGCGTCGCGTTCTACACGAAGCTGCTCGGCATGAAGGAGCTGCGCCGGAACGAGGTGCCCGGGGGGCGCTACACGCTGGCCTTCGTCGGCTACGGCGACGAAAGCAACGCCAGCGTGCTCGAACTCACCTACAACTGGGACCAGAAGGGTCCGTACGAGATCGGCAGCGCCTTCGGCCACCTCGCGGTCGGCATGCCGGACGTGTATGCCGCCTGCGACGCGCTGAAGAAGGCCGGCGGCAAGGTCACGCGGGAGGCCGGGCCGGTGCAGCACGGCACCACGGTGATCGCCTTCGTCGAGGACCCCGACGGCTACAAGGTCGAGCTGGTCCAGCGCGCCTGACGCCGGACGCCCCGCTTGCCCGCCTGACCCGGCGCACCGTCCGCATCGGCGTGACCGGGCTGGCGCGGGCGGGAAAGACGGCGTTCCTGACCTCGCTGGCGGCGAACCTGCTGGCGTTCGGCGCCGGGCATCCGGTGCTGCCCGGCCTTGCCCGGCGCCTGAAGGGGCGGCAGGTGCAGGTCGGCCTGGCGCCGTCCGGGGCATCCGGGCTGCCGCGGTTCGACCACCCGCGGCATCTGGCCGCGCTCACGCAGGACCCGCCGGCCTGGCCGGAACGCACGAGCGCCGCGTCCATGCTGGCGCTCGACCTGGTGATCGGGCGGGAACGGCTGGGGATTGGCCTGCCGCCGCAGCGGCTGCGGCTGGAACTGCTGGACTACCCCGGCGAGTGGCTGCTCGACTTGCCGCTTCTGCGCACCGGCTTCGCCGACTGGTCCGCCGCCGTGCTGCGTCGCCTCGATGAGCCAGCCATGGCCCCGCATGTGGCGGAGTTCATGGCGTTCAGCAGCGCCTTGCCGGCTGGCGCGCCGGCGGACGAGTCCTTGGCGGCAACTGGCCATCGGCTGTACCGCGCCATGCTGCACCGCCTGCGGGAGGCTGGGCTGTCCCTGTTGCAGCCGGGCCGCTTCCTGATGCCGGCGCCGGGTCCGGAACCCGCTTGGACGCCGTTCTTCCCGAACGTGGGCACGGGCGGCCTGGAGGGCTTGTTGGCCCGGCGCTACGCCGCTTATGTGCAGGCGGTGCAGCGCGACCTTCAAGAGCCGATGTTCGGCAACCTCGACCGGATCGTGGTCTTGGTCGATCTGCTCACGGCGCTCCATGCCGGACCGGACGCCTTTGGCGACGCGGCGGCGGCAGTCGCGGCGGCGGCGGCGGCGCTGCGTTGGCGGCGGTCCTGGATCGAGGCCGCCTGGGCGCTGGGCCATCTGCGTCTGCCGCCCCGGGTGGTGTCCCGGGTCGCCTTCGCGGCGACCAAGTCCGACCACGTGGCGGAGCGGCAGCGCGGCAACCTGGCGGCGCTGCTGCGCAACGTTGCCCAGGGTGACGCTGGGGGCGGCATTGGCGGCAACGCGGCAGAGGTGCGGACCGGCCATTTGCCGATCGCCGCGGTCCGCTGCACCGAGGATTTCGTCTGGACGCTGGACGGTCGCCCGGTGTCGGCGGTGCGCGGGCGGCGGATCGGCGATGAGCGGCTGCTGCGCTCCTACCCCGGCGAGGTTCCGGACCGCCTGCCGGACGATGCGTTCTGGACGTATCCGTTCCTGCAACTGCCCGAGTTCGAGCCGCTGCGCCCGCCGCAGGCCGGCCGCGGCGGCGTGCCCGAGCTGGGCCTGGATGCCCTGCTCTGCTTCCTGCTGGACGACGTGCTGTGAGGGTGGAGCCGCGGATCGAGCTTGAGGAGGAGCCGGCGCCGCGGCTGGAGCCGTCGCTCCCCGCCGTCGTGGCGACGGACGATCCCATGCCGCCGCGGACCGGGACGGCCGCGCTCGCCCTGCTGGGCGTGGCCGTGCTGGCCTTGGGCCTGGCCGGGCTGTCGGTCGGCAACTTCGTGGCGGACCAGTTCGCCCGGGCGGCCTGGCTGGGTTGGGCGACGCTGGGCATCGCGGGCGCCGGGTTCGGGTTGATCGGCGCGGGCTTGCTACGGGAGGTGCGGGCGCTGCTGGCGCTGCGCCAGGTCGATGGGCTGCGCGGTGCCTTCGCTTCGGGCGACGCCGGGCGGATGATGCGGGCGGCGGTGTCGTGGTCCCGCACCGTCCCGGGCGGCTCGACGGTTGCGCCGGCGTTGCAGGCCGTGAACGATCCCGACGCGGCGCTCGCCCTGCTGCGCGCCGGCCCCTGCCGGACGCTGCGGGAAGCGGCGGACCGCCTGGGCCGGGGGGCGGCGGTGCAGGCGGTGGCGGGCATCGCGGCGATCCCGTCCCCGGCGCTCGATGTGCTGTTCGTGGGGTGGCGCGGCGTGCGGCTGGTGCGCGAGGTGGCGGCGCTGTACGGCGTGCGGCCCGGCGTGCTGGGGACGCTCGGCCTGCTGCGCCGGGCTGCGACCGCGGCGACGCTGGTGGGGGCCGCCAGCCTCGTCGGCAACACCGCCGCGCAGGCCGTGCTGTCCAGCCCTTTGCTGGCGCACGCCCTGGGCGACGCCGCGGCGGCGGGCGTGGCGGCGCGGCGCTTGCTGGTGCTGGCCCGGGCGACGGCGCTGGCCTGCGACCCGGTGCCGCCCGGTTGAGCAGCCCGTCGTCCCGCGAAAAAGCGTTAGCAAGGCGCTTCGCTCGATGGGTTTCACCCATTCTACGATAGGGGTCGCGTGGGATGGGTGAAACCCATCAGCAACCTGAGCGGTTAAGGACGGCTCGCGTCGAGCGCGGCTTGCAGGATGTAGGCGGCGGCCATCTGATCGACGACGGCGGCGCGCTTGCGCCGGGTCATGTCGGCCTCGGCGATCAGGTGGCGGTTCACCGCGGCGGAGGACAGGCGCTCGTCCCATAGCGCCGCGGGCAAGCCGGCCGCATCGGACAGCGCGAGCGCCCAGTCCCGCACCGCCTGCGCCGCCGGACCCATGCTGCCGTCCATCGAGAGCGGCCAGCCGACGACGAGGCCGCCGGCACCCTCCCGCCGCGCGATGGCGGCCAACTCTGCCGCTGCCTGGCCCAGCTTGCCCCGGCGCAGGCTGCCGTAGGGGCTGGCCAGCATCAGGCTGACATCCGAGAGCGCGACGCCGATGGTCCTGGCGCCGGGGTCGAGGCCGATCAGCCGTTGGCCCCGGGCCAGCCCGCCCCGCACATCCGCGATGTTGAACAGAGGCATAAGGGTGGTATGATCCCGCGCTTCGGCAGCCCGGCGCGGGCTGCGCCACCACCTTACCATAGGACCCATCCATGTCGCTCGATCCCGCGACCGTCCGGCGCATCGCCCGGCTTGCCCGCATCCACGTCGGCGACGCAGAGGCGGAGCAACTGGCCGGCGAGTTGAACGGCATCCTGGGCTGGATCGAGCAGTTGAACGAGGTGGACGTGGAGGGGATCGACCCGCTGACCGGCGCCGCGCAGATGGCGATGCGGCTGCGCCCCGACACCGTGACCGATGGGGGCATCCCGGAGCTGGTGCTGGGCAACGCGCCCGACCGGGCGGGCACGTTCTACGCCGTGCCGAAGGTGGTCGAGTGATGCTGACCGATTTGTCGTTGGTCGAGGCGCGGGACGGGCTGCGCCGGCGGGAGTTCTCGGCCTCGGAGTTGACGGAGGCGCACCTGGACGCGGTGGCGGCATTGAACCCGCGGGTCAACGCCTTCATCACGGTGTCCGCCGACAGGGCGCGGGCGCAGGCCGCCGCGGCGGATGCGGCGCTCGCGAAGGGCGAGGACCGCCCGCTGCTCGGCCTGCCGCTGGCGATCAAGGACCTGTTCTGCACGGAGGGGGTGCGCACCACCGCCGGCAGCCGCATCCTGGAACCGTTCGTGCCCCCGTACGAGAGCACGGTCACGGCGAACCTGCTGCGGGACGGCGCGGTGTTCCTGGGCAAGGCGAACCTCGACGAGTTCGCCATGGGGTCGTCGAACATGACCTCGGCGTTCGGGCCGGTGCGGAACCCGTGGACCCGGCGCGGCGACAACCGGCCGTTGGTGCCCGGCGGGTCGTCCGGCGGGTCCTGTGCTGCGGTCGCGGCGCGGATGGCGCTGGGGGCGACGGCGACCGACACCGGCGGGTCGATCCGTCAGCCGGCGTCGTTCTGCGGCATCGCCGGGGTGAAGCCGACCTATGGGCGCTGTTCCCGCTGGGGCATCGTGGCCTTCGCGTCGTCGTTGGACCAGGCCGGGCCGGTGGCGCGGACGGTGGAGGACTGCGCGGTGCTGCTGGGCAGCATGGCGGGGTTCGACCCGAAGGACAGCACCTCGGCCGACCGTCCGGTGCCGGATTTCGCCGCCGCCTGCCGCCGCGGCGTGCGGGGCCTGCGCATCGGCGTGCCCCGCGAGTACCGCAGCGACAACATGCCCCCGGAGATCGAGGCGCTGTGGCAGCAGGGCCTGGCCTGGCTGCGCGACGGGGGCGCGGAAATCGTGGACGTGTCGCTGCCGCACACCAAATACGGCCTGGCGACCTACTACATCGTGGCGCCGGCAGAGGCGTCCAGCAACCTGGCCCGCTACGACGGCGTGCGGTTCGGGCGCCGGGTGGAAGGCGAGGACCTGACCGACATGTACGAGAAGACCCGGGCGGAGGGGTTTGGCGCGGAGGTGCGGCGGCGGGTGATGATCGGCACCTACGTGCTTTCCGCCGGGTATTACGACGCGTACTACCTGCGGGCGCAGAAGGTGCGCGCGCTGATCCTGCGCGACTTCACGGACGCTTACGCCCAGGTGGACGCCCTGCTGACCCCGACCGCGCCCTCCGCAGCGTTCGCGCAGGGCGACAAGATGGATGATCCCGTGGCGATGTACTTGAACGACGTGTTCACCGTGCCGGCCAGCATGGCGGGCGTGCCGGGCCTGTCGGTGCCGGCCGGGCTGGACGGGCAAGGGCTGCCGCTGGGCTTGCAGGTGCTCGGGCGCCCGTTCGACGAGGAAACCGTGTTCGCGGTGGGCGCGGCGCTGGAACGGGCGGCGGGCTTCCGTCACCTGCCGGCGATCCGGGCGGGGGTGCCGGCGTGAGCGCGGTGATCGAGGGCCGCGACGGCCCGTGGGAAATGGTGATCGGGTTGGAGGTGCACGCCCAGGTCATCAGCCGATCCAAGCTGTTCAGCGGCTCCGCCACCGAGTTCGGGGCAGAGCCGAACACCCAGGTCAGCCTCGTCGATGCGGCGTTCCCCGGCATGCTGCCGGTGATCAACCGGGAGTGCGTGGCGCAGGCGGTGCGGACCGGGCTGGGCTTGGACGCGCAGGTCAACCTGGTGAGCCGGTTCGACCGCAAGAACTACTTCTACGCCGACCTGCCGGCGGGCTACCAGATCAGCCAATACGCGCACCCCGTGGTGGGCGGGGGCCACGTCGAGGTCGAGCTGGCCGACGGCAGCGCCAAGCGTATCGGCGTGACCCGGCTGCACCTGGAGCAGGACGCCGGCAAGTCGCTGCACGACCAGCATCCAACCAAAAGCTTCATCGACTTGAACCGCTCCGGCATCGCGCTGATGGAGATCGTGAGCGAGCCGGATCTGCGCACGGCGGAGGAGGCCGGGGCGTATTTGCGGAAGCTGCGGACCATCCTGCGCTACCTCGGCACCTGCGACGGCAACATGGAAGAGGGGTCGATGCGCGCCGACGTGAACGTGTCGGTGCGTCGGCACGGCGAGCCGTTCCGCACGCGCTGCGAGGTGAAGAACGTGAACTCGGTCCGCTTCGTCATGCAGGCCATCGAGGCGGAGGCGGCGCGGCAGGTCGAGGTTTGGGAATCCGGCGGCACGGTGGAGCAGGAAACCCGGCTGTTCGACCCGGCCCGCGGCGAAACCCGCAGCCTGCGGAGCAAGGAGGACGCGCACGACTACCGCTACTTCCCGGACCCCGACCTGCTGCCGCTGGTGCTGGACGAGGCGTGGGTGGCCGGGCTGCGCGCCGGCCTGCCGGAACTGCCGGACGCCAAGCGCGCCCGGTTCGTGGCGGAGCACGGGCTGTCGGCCTACGACGCCGCGGTGCTGGTGGCGGACCAGGATACGGCGGCGTTCTTTGAGACGGTGGCGGCCGGGCGGGACGCGAAGCTCGCGGCGAACTGGATCATGGGGGACTTTTTCGCGGCGCTGAACCGCACCGGGCGCAGCATCGGCGACAGCCCGGTGTCGGCCGCGGCGCTCGGCCAGCTGCTCGACCTGCTGGCCGACCGGACGATCAACGGGCGCATCGCCAAGGAGGTGTTCGAGGCCATGGTGGACACCGGCGAATCCCCGGCCAGCATCGTCGAGAGCCGAGGCTTGCGCCAAGTGACCGACACCGGCGCCATCGAGGGGGCGGTAGACCGCGTGCTGGCGGCGAACCCGGACAAGCTCGCGGAGTATCGCGGGGGCAAGGACAAGCTGTTCGGGTTCTTCGTGGGGCAGGTGATGAAGGCCATGGCCGGGAAAGGCAATCCGGCGCTGGTCAACGAGACGTTGCGGCAACGGCTTTCAGCGTGAGGGGGCCGGCATGATCGAGCTTCACACCTTCAACACCCCGAACGGGCGCAAGGTGAGCGTGGCGCTGGAGGAGATGGGGCTGCCGTACTCGGTCCGCGTGGTGGATATCACCAAGGACCAGCAGTTCAAGCCGGAGTTCCTGGCAATCAGCCCGAACAACCGCATCCCGGCCATCATCGACCCGGACGGCCCAGGCGGCACGCCGATCCCGGTGTTCGAATCCGGCGCCATCCTGCTCTACCTCGCCGAGAAGACCGGGCAGTTCATGCCGTCCGATTTGCGCGGGCGGGTGCCGGTGCTGGAATGGCTGATGTGGCAGATGGGCGGGTTCGGCCCGATGCCGGGGCAGGTGCACCATTTCCTGACGGTGAACGGCGACGACCAGCGTTACGGCCTGGCGCGCTACACCAAGGAGACGCTGCGGCTGTATGGCGTGCTCGACCGGCGCCTGGCCCAGGTCGAGTTCGTGGCCGGCACGCTGTCCGTCGCCGATTTCGCCGTTCTGGGTTGGGCGTGGCGGCATGAGCGCCACCGGGTCAGCTTGGACGAGTTCCCGAACGTCAAGCGTTGGTTCGACACGTTGATGGCCCGGCCCGGCGTGCAGCGGGGCTTTGCCGTCGCCCTGTCTTGAGTGTTCGTGGCCTGACCGTT
>CAXSEX010000024.1:0-20282 GCA_964236415.1 uncultured Acetobacteraceae bacterium
GGACGCCCGCACGGAGGAGGCACGATGCCCGTGGCGCCCAGCACGACGGCGTTGGCGCAGTCGATCGGCGTCAACGTCAACCTGAACTTCTTCGACACCGTCTATGCCAACTCGGCCGCCGTCGCCAAGGCGGTGCAGTTCCTCGGCCTCCGCAGGGTCCGCGACATCCTGCCCAACAACGACCCCGGCTCGCTGGCCCCCTATGCCGCGCTCGTGGCGCAAGGCGTCAGGTTCAACTTCATCGCCGCCGCGGGGGGCAACGTGCCGACCATGGCGCAGGTCAAGGCCAACCTGACCGCGTTCATGACGAGGTATCCCGGAGCAGTCGCCAGCATCGAGGGTCCAAACGAACCCAACATCTGGCCCATCAGCTACAACGGCCATAACGGCACCGCGGCGGCCGTCGCGTTCCAGTCCGACCTTTACCGCATGGTCAAGGCCGATCCCCTGCTCGTGGGCCTGCACGTCCTCAACTTCGCGTTCGGCGGCGTCGGGCCGGACACCTACGCGCAGGCCGGGGACCAAAGCCGCGCAGCCGATTCGGGCAACGTCCACGCCTACCCCGATGGCGCGCCGCAGGCGGAGATCGCGAACCAGATCGGGCTGGCCTCGCCCTGCACGCCTGGCAAGCCCATGGCGATCACCGAAATCGGCTACTCGACGCATCGCGGGGGGGCCTACACGCCGACGGACCAGGCGCGCCTGGAGGTGAAAAGCATCTTCGACGGCGTGCTGAGGGACCACGTGAGCAGCATCTTCCTTTATGAGACCGTGGACGCGCACAGCGGCAACAGCTCCTACGAGGACAATTTCGGGCAGTTCACCTCAAGCTTTGCCCCCAAGCCGGCCGCGATGTCGCTGCACAACCTGACCTCGATCCTGGCCGACCCGGCGCCAGGCGCCCCGTTGCCGCAAACGGCATTCAACCCCAAGATCGCCCTCACTGGCGGCAGCCAGATGGCGGTCATGGGGAAGACCACGGGGCAGGTGGTGGTCGCGATCTGGAACGACCTCCCATCCGTCCATCAATCGCTGACCTTGGACTTCGGCGCTGCGGCGAAGGCAGAGGTTTTCGATCTCATCGTCGGCACGGCCGCGCTGGGTTCCGTCGCGCAGGCCAGCTCCATGCAGGTCAGCCTGGGGCCGGACCCCCTGCTTGTGGTGCTCACGCCGTTGCAGCGTTGATCCCCGATGGGATCAGCCGGGGCCGATGGCGCCCCCGGCGTCATTGAAGAGGGTGCGGCCCACGGCTTCCTTCCCGTTCCAGCCAAATCTCGTGCATCAACTCGCGGTAGCGCGCCGCGATGCTCGGCCAGGCATAGCGTTGGGCCGTCGCATGGGCGCCCTCGCGCAGCTGCGCGAGGTGTCCGGGATCGTCGAGCGCCTTGCGCAGCATGGCGGCGATGTTCTCCGGGTCGCGGGTGACGGCGTAGCCGTTGACGCCATCCTCAAGGTAGTCCTCGATCCCGCCAGCCCGGGTCGCGAAGACCGGCACGCCGCACGCCATCGCCTCCATGCACACCAATGAAAAGGACTCGTAGCCGGTCGGCAGCACAAAGGCGTCGGCGGCGGCGTAGATCGCGGGCATGTCCCGGCGCACGCCGGCGAAGACGACGCGAGGCCCGACGCCCTCGGCGTCAGCCATGCGTTGATAGGGCTGGGGCGGATCAGACCCGACGACCAGGAGGTGGACGTTCGCCGGCAAATGCGGCATGGCCCGGATGACGTGCGCAAGGCCCTTGCGGTCGAACTCGTGCCCGACGAACAGCAGCAAAGGCGCGTCGCCCGGGATGCCGAACTCCCGCTGCGCCTTCTCCCGGTCCCGGGGCTGGATGGTGAAGCGGTCGAGGTTGATGCCGTTCGGGATCAACGCGATGCGCGATTCTGGGACGCCGTAATGCTCGGCGATCTCCTGCGCGACCCGGCGCGAGACCGCGACGTAGCGGCGGAAGCGCAGGCCGCCGATCATCCAGCGGTCCCTGGCTGCGACCCAGAGGTGGATGGGGTTCAGCAGCCAGCGGTAGTTGCCGGCCCGACGCTTCTCCAGGAGGTTGACCTTGTTCACCGCGTGGATCACCAGCGCGTCGCCGGCCAGCGTGTCGCCATGGCTGAGCACCACCGCGCCCCGGTGCCTGCGCAGCGCCGCCGTCGCCCCCACCGTGAAGGCGGGCACCGCCACCAGGCGCCCCAGGTAGCGCCACCGCCCGCGCACCCCCATGCGCCCGGTCCACCGCGCGACCAGCCGCACGCCGCCGTGGATGTCGTCGTCGCAGTGCGCGGCCAGCACGGTCGCGGGCACGCCCGCGTCCTCCCAGGCACGCTGCAACTCGTAGCACACCGCCTCCGAGCCGCCGATCATGCTGCATTCCCGCACGACTTGGATGATCCGGAATGGCAACTCAGTTCCTCCTGCGGGGCCGTGACGGACGGGCCAGCTTGGTGCGCCGCTCATGCGCGGCGTGCCAGGCATTGCGCAGCGACGCCGCGACGGCCGGAAACGTGTAGTGCTCCGCGACCTGCCGCCGCCCGGCCGCTCCGGCTGCGGCGAGCCGCCTTGGCTGCCCGGCCAGCGAGGTCAGCAGCCTCGCCAACGCCGCCGGGTCGTGTTCCGGCACGATCCAGCCCCCCGCGCCCACGACCTCGGGGATGGCGCCGCTCGACGAGCCGATCACCGGCACGCCGCAGCTCTGCGCCTCGATGATGACCCGGCCGAACTGCTCGCGCACGTCGCGGGTCGTCCAGGTGAGCAGGACCAGCGCATCGAGGGCGTTCAGGAACACCGCAACCTGCTCGGGCGCGGCCCATGGCACGAACTTCACCTGCCCGGCCAAGCCCAGGGCTTCGACGCGGGCCTGCAAGGCTGCCGAGTGCGGCCCTTCGCCCAGGATCGCAAGCGTCGCGAGACACCCGGCTGCCTTGCACCGGGCCAAGGCGTCGAGCGCGTCGTCCAGGCCCTTCTCCTTCACGAGCCGGCCCACATACCCGATCACGAAGCCGGACAGGCCGAACGCGGCCCGCGCCGCCACCTGGTCCATCGGCCGGAACCTGTCCTGGTCCACGCCGTAGCCGATGAACGTCGAAGGCCCCTCGTATCCGCAGGCCCGGACGACGCCCTCGGCCTCGGCGCTGCGGGCGAGGATCAGGTCCGTTTCGCGAAGCACCGACCTCCGGATGGCCTCGAAGGGCGGCGGCATGCGCTTGAGCAGGTTCTGGTCCACCTCCAGCACCAGCGCCGCCCCGGGCAGGAGCCGGCGGCGGAGCCAAGCCGCCTGGAGCGCGACCAGGCTCCAAGGTTCTTCCCAAAGGTGGATCACGTCCGGCCTCAGCCGCGCCAGCACGCCGCGCAATTCCGGGTAGTGGTGCAGATACCAGGAGGCCCGGCCGGCGCGGCACCAGCGCACGCGGCTGACCTGCACATCCACGTCGTGGCTGTGCGGCAGGTCCGCCTTCAGCCATCGGCCAAACTGAAACCACCGGTCCGGCACGACCAGGTGCGGCTCGACATCGCCATGGTCCCGCAACGGCTGGTAGCGCAGCCGGCCGGCCGGGCGGGAGACCGCGGTGTGCGCGATGGAGACGACCCGCAGCGGCGCCGTCGCCAAAGCCGCTGCTGCCGCTGCCTGGGTTGCGACGGCCGCCACGGCTATTGACGCCCCAGCAGCTTTGCCGCGACGCCGCTCAGGCCCGTGAGGTGCGCCTGCAAGGCAAGCGCGCCGCGGCGCTCGCCGTTCAGCGTGTTGCGCGGCAGGCGGTAGGGGTCGAGCCTGCCGCCCGCCCGCAGCACGCCTTTGCAGGTCGTCGCCGCGCTCGCAAACCCGGCCGAGCGTGCCAGGGCGAAGTCGCGCGGCCCGCAATCGCCGCGGCGGCCGAACGGAAATGCGAAGTGGCGGACGGCGATCCCCAGGGACTGCTCCAGCCGGGCGCGGCTGCCCGCCAACTCGTCCAGCGCCTCGCCGGGGCCGAGCGTCGAGATGCGGGGGTGCGTGGCCGTGTGCGCGCCGATCTCGACGTGCGGGTCCCGCCGCAGGGTGGCCAGCATGTCCCAATGCATGGCGTGACGCTCGTGCAGTTCGCGCACCTGGTAGCCGTTTGCCGCGCAGAACCGTTCATACTCCGCCGCCGGGTCGGTTTCCTCCCATGCCTGGCGCAGCCTGGTGAACAAGGCGTGCTTGTCCGGCCAACTGCGCGCCGTCACGGCTGGTGCCGCCGCGCCGCCCACGAACACCTCGTCCTGCTCGGCGATGACCGTTTCCAGGCCAACCGACCACAGCGTGCAGGTCCCGTCGGGAATGCCTGTCGTGACATAAAGCGTGACCGGCATCCCGTGCTGCCGGAACAAAGGCACCGCCTGTTCCCAGGTGTCGCGGTAGGTGTCGTCTATGGAAAGGTTCACGTATCGGCCGCGGTCGCCCGCTTGCAGCCGCCGCAGCGCCTCCTCCATCGTCACGGCCTGCCAGCCTGCACGACGAAGCCGGGTGAGCGTGGCATCCAGGACATCGAGGGCGAGGTAGAAGCCACGGTCCGGCAGGCTTGCCCAGCGTTCCGCCGTCGCGACGCGGTGGAAGGTCAGGAAGCATGCGCGTCCGCCGCGCCCGAAGCGGCGCCCGCCCGCCAGGGGTGCCTCTGCTACGACAGCCATCCCGCCACCCTGATGCTTTTGGAACCGATGAGCTGGGCGACCCGCGCCAGCGCCGTCCGGCACGCCGCCGGCATCAGCGCCGCGCCCGTCACGCCGACAACCGCGCAGTAGGCGAGTGCGCCCAGCGCGACGCAGCCAAGTGCCGACGCGACGCACGCGTGCACAACCACGCTGGCGAGCCACAGCCCAGCGCAGGCCGGCAAGACCTGGAGCGCCACACGTAGCACGGGGCTTCCGCACCCGACGGCGAGCGCCGTGCCGGCCAGCAGCACGACGCTGCGGGCGGCCTCGCCCAAGCCGAAGCCCACCGCCCCCAGTCGTGACGAGAACGCAAGGTTGAATGCCGCGTTCGCCCCGTAGGCCTGCACCAGCACCCATGCCGCGCGGCCGTTGCGGCCTTCGCGGTTGAGCTGCCGGATCAAGATCCACCCGAGCGTCGCCGCCCACAACCCGGCGCCGATGCCGGCCAGGGCGTCGCTCGTCAGCAGCAGGCCTTTTTCGGCGAATGCGCCGCGGGCGAACACCACCTGAACCACGTCCCTGGCGAACAGCACCAGGAACGCGCTGGCCGGCATCGCAAGGATGAGAAGCGGGCGCGCGATGGCCATCAAGCGCAGCCGGGCGGCCTCGCCATCGCGCCTGGCGTCGGCCAGCACGGCAAGGCCCACGGGCTGGCTGACGATGAAGACGGCGCTTTCGGTGAGCGCGCGCGCGTAGTCCAGCGCCGCCACGGTGCCGGACGCCGATGCCGAAGCCAGGGTGCGCTCCAGCCAGACCTGGCCCTGGTCAGCCAGCGGCTGGGCGACCACCGCGCGCATGCGGCGCAGGAACGCGGCGTATGCCTGCAAGGCGGTGCCGGGGCGGATCGCGCGGAGATCCATCTCGCCTTCCCGCCACAAGGCCCAGGTGCCCCATCCCGCGGTGAGCGTGAAGGCCGCTGCGAAGCACCAGGCGATGGCGATGACCTCGCCCGTCGCGGCCGCGAACGCGAGGCCCAGCATGATGCCCACGTTCTGGACGGAGGCGCGGATCGAGGTCAGCCGCGCCCGTCCCAGCGAAAGCTCGACGGAGATGAGGCAGTTGAACAGCACCGACCCCGGCATGGCGAACGCCATGACCTGGACGAAGCGGCGCGTCAGCAGCAGCGCGTCCGGGGAGAAGCCGCCGACGATGACCCGCACCCAGGGGCCGGCAAGCGCCTCCACGGCCGCCATGATCGCCAACGCCGTGAGCGACAGCGCGGCCGTGAGCGCTGCGAAGCGCTGCGGCGCCTGCCCTTCCGCCTGCCACTGGCGGTGCAGCGGGATCAGGACCGCGGGAACGGTGTCGCCTTGCAGCAGCGAGAGCGGCAGCAGCACCGCCGTCAGCGCGCCGCGGAAGCTGTCGGCCACGATCGAGACGCCAAAGGCGTGCGCCATCATGAGTTCGCGCACGAAGCCCAGCAGCTTGCCTGCGAGGGCGCCGCCGATGAGGGAGCTTGCCAGGTGACGGAACGGCGCTGCCGCGGCCCGGCTCACGGCTTGGGCCAGGCAGGCTTGCGCGCCGTGCCGGGCCAGCCGAGCGCCGCGCTGGTTCCGGCGGCCGTCGGAAGGGCCGCAACGCCCGGCGGTCCCGCCACGGCAATCGCTGCAAAGGACCAGAACAGGAAGCCTGCCTCGCCCGATGCGACGCCCCCGAGCGGGATTTGCGCCAGCGCCCCCGCCATGACGGCGCCCAGCACGACCCGTCCCGGATCACGGTCGCCGATGGTCCGCGCCATGGCCTGCCACGCCGCCCAGGTGATGCCGACCAGGCATGTCAGCCCGACGACCAAGCCCATGGAGAACCAGCACGCCACGATCTGCCCGTCGATCGGCATCGCGCCGGCCTGCCCTACGTCGGTGACGCCGAACCCGTGGCCCACGAGCGTGCCGCCTCCCTCGTCGAGCAGCGTCACGAATTCCTGCAAACGCTCCTGCGCGCTGCCGTCCTCGCCTCCCTGGCCCAGGGTTCCAAGGCGGTCGGCGATGACGTCGCCGAACGGCGTCACGACGGCTGCAAGCACGACAGCGACGCTGCCGCCGGCCGCCAGCAGCGCCGCGCGGCGGCGGGTTGCCTGCAGGGCCAGGCAAAAACCCATGCCTGCCGCCAGCGCGATCCATCCCGTGCGGTACATCGACAGGAGCAGGCCAAGCGTGCAGGGCGCCGTCAGCAGCAGCATCGTCCAACCCGAACGGCAGAAGCCCACCAGCAACAGCCCGCAAACGGTGAATGCCGCATAGCTGGCGGGCGAGTTCATCGTGCTGAACACCCGCACCTGATAGGCTTCCGGCACGCCGATCGAGAGGATCGGTGCGTAGAGCATCCAATAGCGGTCCCACTCCAGCGGGCTTACGTACTGGAACACGCCGTAGATCCCGAGCGGCGGCATGAGCACCAGGAAGGTCCGCACCGCAGCCGGGACGAGATCCGCATCCGTTTTGGCGCGCGTGTGGAGCCACGCCCCGTAAAGCAGGGGCGCGGCCCACTTCAACGCGCCGCCCGTGGTGCTGAGAACGTCCCCCTGCACCAGCGAGACCAGCGCGGCATAGCCGGCGCAGGCGCCGACGATGAGGAACGGGCGCAGCGCTGGATCGGTTGTCCGGCCGAGCCGGAACAGCTCGCGCAATTCCACCGCCGGAACGAGGATGGCCAGGAACGGCCCGATCAGCATCAGCCCCGCCGGGTCATAGCCGGCGCCGGCGTCCACGACCCGGCGCAGCAGCGGCGCGAGGCAGAACAGCGCGATGGCGACCTGCAGGTGGCAAGCGGCGCCGCGCCGCCAGGCACGGTAGCCCACCACGGCGCACCCCAGCACGAACAACGGCCGCAATGCCGCCCCAGCCCCGGCGGAGCCAAGCAGGAACGTGCCCCCAAGCAGCGCCGCCAGCGGCACGCAGCCGGCGAGCGCCGTCCAGCCGTCCCGCGTCGCGGCGCGCATCAGCTGCCCTCCAGGAGCGACGCGATGACCGCCTGCACCGCCGCGACCATCCGGGGCGCGGCATAAAGGCTCCGCGCGCGCTGCTCAGCCTGATCCAGCATCGCCACGGCCGCGAGTCCCCCCGCCATGACCTGGCGAAGCGACGCCGCAAGCGCCCCGGCATCTCCCGGCGGCACGAGGAGGCCGGCACGGCCGTCGTCCAGGATCTCGGGTGCCGCGCCCGTGCGCGTCGCAATGACGGGCGCCCGGCACAGCATCGCCTCCACGAGGGTGCGGCCGAACGGCTCCGGGTCCACGGATGGGTGCACCACCGCGTCCATCGCGCGCATGAGCCGCGGCACGTCGTTCCGCTGGCCCAGGAACGACACCCGGTCCGCAACGCCAAGCTCGGCGGCCATCCTCCCCAGGGACTGCGCGTAGGCGTCCTCGCCGAACAGCGCGCTGCCGGCGATGACGCAGCGCGCCCCGGGCAACTGGGCCAGCGCCCGCAGCGCGACGTGCTGCCCCTTCCAGGGCGCAAGCCGGCTGAAGACGCCGAACAGGAAGCCGCCGGGCAGCCCAAGCGTCGCGCGCAGCTCCGCGGCTCCCAAGGGTTCGGGCGCCACGTCGATGCCGTTGGGCACCATGCGCAGGAGCGCGGCGTGTCCGCCGGCCTCCGTGAACGCGGACGCTGCCGCGTTCGACGGGACGATGACGCGCGACGCGAACCGGTTGGCGCACGCCACGGCGAGGCGGCGCTGGCCCGCGCCGAAATGCGCTGCGGAGAGGATGTCGTGGAGGTGCCAGACCAGCGGGCGCCGGGCCAGGGCCGCAGCGGGCGCCGCGAGCATGAAGGCTTTCTGCGAGTTGGCATAGACCACGCTGTGCCGCCGGGCATGGCCGGCGATCTCGAAGGCCATGGCGACGATGCTGCGGGCGTGCGGCAGGGCGCGCGCCATGCTTTGGTCCCGCTTCACGCTGGCGAGGTCATTGGCCCGGCGCGACACGGCCACGGGACAGCCGCGCGCAACCAGTGCGTCGCAGAGCGGGCCGCCTGCGAACAGGAAGGCGGTGGACCCCGGCCCGAACGCGCCCACGAGGTCGAGCATGACAAGCTCTGCCCCCGCAATCCGGCTTGAGTGGCTCGCGATCAGCACGCGCGCCCTGCGGCCCGCGGGCGGCGCGGCGGATTGCTGCGGGGCGGCGAATGCGGCCGCGCTCATGGGCGTCCGCTGATGTCGAAGGTCACGAGATCCTGCCCCGCACGGTTCGTGCCGTAAGGCGTCCGTTCGCCATGGGGCGCGAACGTGACGATGATGCCGGCGACGTTGCCGCCGGCGCCATGGATGTCCTGTAAGCCTGATGCGACCTGCTCCGGCCCGACCCGGCCCCAGCGCGCGCAATAGAGCACCCCGTCCACCTTCGAGGCGATGATGCAGGCGTCCATCAGCATGCCGGTTGGCGGGGTGTCCAGGATGACCAGGTCGTAACGCTTCGCCTGGTCCAGCAAGCCGGCAAAGCGGGGACCGGCGAGAAGCTCGGTGGATGCCATGCAGGCCTTGCCCGCCAGGATCACATCCGGCCTGTTGCGGGACACCGAAGGGATGACCGGCATGCTGTCGATGCCGCCCAGCAAGTACTCCGAAAGCCCCGGCGCGTCCGGCAGCCCCAAGGCGGCTTGGATGCTCGGGCGCCGCATGTCGCAATCGACGAGCAGCACGCGCCGCCCGCTCGCCGCGGCGAACTGCGCCAGGGCCAGGGCGGTGAAGGTCTTCCCCTGGCGCGGCTCCGAGGAGGTGAACAGCAGCGTGCGGCGGCGCACGCCGAAGCCTGCGAGCGTGAGCCGCGCGAAAAGGCCGCGGATCGCCTCTTGCAGCATCGAGGGCGCTTGCAGCTGGTTCAACGCCGTGGCCAGGGGAACGTCACGTTCGCCAGGAAGCATCGCCATGCGGCCCCGGTCGGCGACGGGCACGCGCGCGAGGACTGCCAGGCCCGTGAGGGCCTGGAGCGCGCCGGGCGCGCGCAGGCCGCGGTCTGCGGCCCTTTCGCGCCACAGCGCGGCGGCAGACGCCAGAAGGCCGGCGACGGTCACGCCGGCGGCGAGAAAGGAAGCGGATTTCGGGAAGGACGGCACGTCCGGCAGTTCGGCGAGGTTGACGAGCTGCACGCCGGCGGTGAGCAGCCGGCGCTCCGTTTCAAGCTGGCTGACCCGGTTCGAAAGATCGACATAGGCAGCCCGCTTGATGTCGAGGTCGCGGATCATGCTGTTGGTTTGCGTTTCATAGCCGGCCGCGGAGCCGGCTTCCTGCTTGAGCGCGTCAAGCTGGCCCGCGTCGCTTGCGACGCGCGCGTCCGCAGCCGCGACGGCGCTTCTCGCGCTGCTGGCGATGCGCGCCGTTTCCAGGCCGATGCGCTCGCGCAGGTCGTCGCGCTGCCGCTGCAACGCGGCCAGCGTGGGATGGCTGGACCCCACGGTCTGGGACAAGCTGGCGAGGCGCCCGCTCACCAGCGCGAGCTGCTGCTTCAGGTCGGCGATGGTGCGCGACTCAAGCACCGGCCGGGTGTCGGCGGTGTCGCCGCGCGTCAACTCGCGCAGCCGCGCCGCCGCCTCGGCCTTGGCTGCCTCGGCTTGGGCCAGTTGCTGGCTGGCGGCGGTCAGGCGTTCGGACGTGATCGCGGCGACCTGCCCGCGCACCAGCCTGCGCGTTTGCCGGAACGCCTCGATCCGGGCCTCGCCGCGTTGCAGCTCCTCGCCCCGCCGGCCGATCTCCTGGTTCATCCAGTTGAGGGCGGCCAGCCGCGATTCGAGACGCTTCGCCTTCTCGTTGTCCAGGAAGGCCGAGACGAGCAGGTTCGCCATGTGCTGCGCAACGCCGGGCAACGGCGACGTGTAGGCCACGGCCATGACGCGCGACCGCCCCACCGAGCCGACGCTGTAGCGGGCCTGCACCCATTCCAGCCTTGCATCCCCGTCCTCGCCGAGCAGGCGGCAATCCTGCGCCGGACGCACTGCGCCCAACAGCCGGGCGAGCATGGTCCTCCCCGACGCTTCGCACTCGGCTTGGATCGAGGCAGCCCCGTCCCCGGCGACTTGCCGCATCAGCCGCGGAGAACGGATCAGGAGGATGTTGCTTTCCAGGTCGGCGGGGTCGCCGAGCTTCTGCAGCCAGGTGGCGGATTGCGCTCCCGTCACGAAATCGGGTTCGGCCACGATGATCGCGCCGGTTGCCGTGTAGCGCCGCGGCAGCACCCGGACCGTGCCGACCGTGGCGGCCACGACCAGCAGGAACACGGCCAGCCAAGTGCCCCGGCGGCGCCAAAGCTGCGCCAACAGCCCGGGGGGCACCGCCAACGTCATGCGGCTCGTTGGCGCCGCCATGCCGACGCTCATGTCGCCGATCTGGTTCATGCGTGGGATCGCTTCAAAGCTCGGGCAGCCTTCCTGGCCAGATCACCGTGGCGGCACCGTGCCAGCCAAGCGCGCAATCAGCTCCTCCGCCCTCAGGTGAGAGCCATACAGCGTGGCGGCCCCCATCGAGGCTGCCAGCAGAACGGGGCCGATGCGCGTGTCAGCCGGACGTTTTGCGCTGCCGGGCTGCCGGGTCCCCACATGTGCCAGGCCTGGCGCACGCCTTGAGCGGCAGCCCGCGCCTCGGGCCGCCAGGTTGTTTCGCGCCCAAGGCGGGGCGCCCTGGTTCCGCCTTTTCCCTGACCCGGGAGCTTGCGCGGCGCGATGCCGGCCATGGGCGGGAACGTGCGCGTGGCGAGCACAGCCTTCTTCCGGACGCGGCAGGCCCGTCCAGGCCACACTGATCGCGACGCTCACCGCCGGGTCCATGTCACGATGCCTCGGCAGTAAAACATTGACATCCCTTTAAGGCCAATGCACAAGACAACGCAACGAAAATCTGCTGTCATTAGCAAGATCGCTTAATTGCAGTTATTCGAAAATTTCCTGCTAAGAAACGTGGGGTTTCGTCATACAACTAGGCCTGCTGGCTGTCAGCATCGAACTTGGTTAATGCCTGCTTAACTACTTACGGTTCTGTTTCTGGAGATGGGGCTTGAGACAGCAAAAGAAGCTTCGTGTCGCCATCGTTCATGACTGGCTGTACACGCTAGGCGGCGCAGAGAAAGTGCTTGCTGCGATTTTCAAGTGTTTTCCTGAAGCAAACTTATTCTGCTTGTTCGATTTCCTAAGCCCAGAAAATCGCAGGAAGATAGGATACCAAAACAGTCAAGTCTCATTCCTGCAGTGTATGCCAGGCATCCAGAAGCACCACCGTGGATACTTGCCTCTCATGCCTATTGCCATCGAGCAATTGGACTTGTCGGATTATGATTTGGTGATCTCCAGCAGCTATGCCGTGGCGAAAGGAGTGTTGACGGGGCCAGACCAGCTCCACATCGCCTACATCCACTCGCCGATGCGATACGCATGGGACTTGCAGCATCAGTACTTAAGAGAGGCGAAGCTCCAACGTGGCGTTAAAAGTTGGCTGACCCGCTTCCTGCTCCATCGCATCCGCATATGGGATGTCCGCACCGGCAGCGGCCCGGACGCATACATTGCGAACTCGCATTTCATCGCACGCAGGATACGCAAGATCTACGGCCGCGAGGCTCAGGTTATTTATCCTCCCGTCCACGTGCCTGAACGGCTGCAAGCATCGCGTAAGCAACGGCATTTCCTTACGGCGTCACGGCTTGTCGCCTACAAGAACATTCGTTGCGTTATCGATGCTTTCAGGGAACTGCCCGGCGAACAGCTGATCGTGACCGGCGATGGCCCGGAGCTTGGTCGATTGAAGGCCGCCGCCGGACCGAACGTCGAGTTCAAAGGATTCGTCCCGGACTCGGAGTTGCGCCAGCTGATGCGGACGGCGCGGGCTTTCGTGTTCGCCGCGGAAGAGGATTTCGGCATCACTCCGGTTGAGGCGCAAGGGCAGGGAACTCCTGTCCTGGCTCTCGGTCGGGGAGGCGCTAGGGAGACGATCCTGGTGGATGCCGAGGCGCCCACAGGGCTTTTCTTCGACGCGCCCGACCCTGCGAAGGTCGCTCGAACTGTGCGGGAGTTCATAGCCAACGAGGATCGCTTCACGCCTGCCTCGTGCCATCGGAATGCGTTGCGCTTCGCGGAGTCCGAATTTCAGGATGCGTTCACAGCTTTTGTTGCGCGTGAGATCGACGTCTTCTACCAGCGTCTTGGCCGGGCTCGGCCCGAAGCGCCCGTGTCGCCTCAAGTTTATGTCGTGGCGGCCGAATAGCCGCGTCCATCGTCGTTTCCTGCAACCGGGAACGCGATGCCGGGACTGATGGCTCGGCGCTAGGCCTGAATGCGTTCCCACCTGCATGGAAGGCCTGTCAGGGCGGGTCAACCGTACGGCCCCCGGCCGCTCCCCGACAACCACCAGGCCGCTCGCGCCTTGAACTTCACGCAGAACCAGCGCCGGGTCCGTTTTTCATCATCCTGCCCTCTTACGGGCGCTCGTGTGCCTTGAGAACCTTCAAGCGGCTCAACCTGACCTACGAGCTTGCAAGGTAATATGCCTTCGACCGGGCGCGGCTCGCCGGGGTATCGGGGCCAGACCGGTACTTGCGCATGTTGGCCGCGGTGATGGTGACACCGACGACGTTGCCCCCCGAAAGCGCAATGCGCTCAAGCGCCTTCCGGATCGCGTCCAACGGCGTCAGGTTCCAGCGTGCGACCAGAACCGTTGCGTCGGCCTGGGCGATCAACTGCAAGGCGTCATCGACGACCATGACCGGAGGGGTGTCGATGACGACGGCTTCATAGTCATGTTTCGCCGTGGCCAGGAAATTGGCGACACGGTCGGCCGTCAGCAGCATGCCGGGATCGCCATGGACATCGCCTGTGGAAAGCACATCAACGCCCCCAACCTGGTCATGGACGACACAGTCCTTGAGCGGCAAGCCAGCCAGGCACTCAGCCAAGCCCCGCCGGGTGCCCGCCGCGGCGTTCTTGGTCAGCCCACAGCGCCGCAGGTCGGCGTCGACCAGCAAGACGTGCTTCCCGCCGGTCGCCATGGCGCGGGCGTAAAGCGTGGCGAGCATGGTCTTGCCCTCGCCGGGGAAGGCCGACATGAACACCGTCACCTTTGGGCTGCGGTTCACGCAGCGGAACGCGATGGAGTTTGCCAGCCGCTGCAGCGTGGCAGCCAGATAGCTTCCCGCCTTCGGCGGCGCGGGACGCCGGCGTTCCGAGGCACTCAGCTGGGGGATGACGGCCAAGCCGGCGGCGCCGCACACTGCCGCGATCTCTTCAAGGGTCGCGGCCCGGCGGGTGCTGAGCAGATCGACCAGGAACGCCGCCACGCCGCCCAGCACGGTGGCCGCCATCATGGAGATTGCGACCAGCATGCCCTTGCGCGGGAAGGACGGGCGCAGCGGCAACGTGGCTGCCGACACGATCCGGGTGTCGGGGTCCTGCAACTGGCCTTGCATGCTCACCTGCTTCGACCGAAGCAGCAGGTCGTCATAAAGGTGGCGGTCGACCTCGATGTCCCGCTCAAGCTGCGCCGCCGTCAACTCGTCGTCGCTGGTTTCGCCCAGCTTCTTGTTGGCGAGTGCCAGTTGCGACGTGAGGTCGCTCACGTTGGCACGGGCGATGGCGGCGTCGCTGGCGGCCGATGCGGCCAGCCGCTGCGTTTCCGTGGCGATCCGGCCTTGTATGTCGGCAAGCCCCCTGCGCTCGGAAACCACGAGCGGGTAGGCGGGGCCGAAGTTCTGCTCCAATTGGGCGACGCGCTGCGCCGCCTGGGACTCCCGCTCCCGCAGCCGCTGCACCAGGCCCGATGACAGCGAGGCCGTGTCGGCGGCCGAGCCTGCCTTGGCCCCACCGCTCAACTCGCGGGAGCGCGCTTCCTTGCGCATCAGGTCGGAGCGGGCCTCGCTCAGCTGGCTGGTGAGCGCGGCAAGCTGCCGCGCCGGGATTGTTTCGCCTCCCGCACGGATCAGCTGGTTGGTGCGCCGGAACTTCTGCTGCTGGTCTTCGGAAGCCAGCAGCTTCGAGTGCAGGGCGGCCAACTCTTCCGAAAGCCAAACCCCCGCCTGCACGATCAGGCTGCCCTTTGCCGCGACCTGCGCCGCTTGGAACGCGGCCAGGTGCCGCGTCAGCACGCGCTGCGCGAAGGCCGGGTCGGCCGCGTTGAACGAAACGGAGATGATGAACGACTTTCCATCGCTGAACGCGCCGAAATGGTCCTTGTAGCGGCCCACGGCGGCCTCGATGGAATTTCCCTCGGCGGCGGGCGGGCGTTGCGCCGCAGGGCGCCAGGCGGACGGCAGCAGGCGTTCCGGCACGAAGGAAAGAAGATGCTCCCAGATCGTCGGCGCGGCCGCCAGCAGCGGGTCGTCCTGCAGGTTCAGGTCGGTGACCACCCGGCGGGCGAACTCGTCGCTGGTCAGGATCTGCATCTGGCTGCGGACGAAGTTGAGGTCCGACATGGTCGGCTCATTCTGGACCGCCCGGAAGTTGGCGACGTTCACCTGGCGAGGGTCAACCATCAGCAACGCCACGGAGTCATACCGCTGCTGAAGCGACAAAATCATCGCGAGTGCAATCCCAAATGCCGACAGCGCGATGACAGAAAAAACGAGCCTGTGCCGCCACACACTCCTGAGCAAGCCTGACAACGTCAAAGTGCGCGCCACTGAGGCATCTGCAAATGAAGCGTCGCGATCAAGGCTATGGGGGAGGTAAGCGCCTGCGGCGCGCTGCGTCAGATCCATCTGTGTCAACTCTGCCATACCGGAACTTGGGTTGCCTGACACTTCAACTGTGACTTTCTACGAAAATTGGACACACTGCCCCACACAAAGTTCACAAAAACGTGACGAAAATGTGAGAGGCCGGTGCGCGGTCCCTTATGATCTTTACAGAAATCCATTGATCATGCAATGTTCAAAAGTGAGATTTCATAAGGGTTTTTGATCGGGCGGCACGGCGGCAGGAAGTCTGGGTGGCGCTTGAGCAAGGCGGGAAGTGGGCGAAGTTCCCGGAGAACGTCCGGCACGCCTCGCAACCGTAGCTTCCTGAAATGGCCGACGCAGTGTCCATCCGGTTCCAGCCCCCTCGGTTCGCCCCCTTTCCAAGACGATGGAAAGGTTTGGATTTCTGAGTTACGGTGGGCCAGCCCGTGCGGATGCACATCCCCGAATTCGAAACGTGTCGGAGGATGAACTCTGGCGGCGCCTCACGGCCGGCCTCGCGCTGCGCCTGTCAAGCCGGGAGGGCAGCGCGCAGCGTGCCGGGATGAACGGATTGCCGCCCCAAGAGGGAAACAAGGAGCAAGTTGTGCGTCTGCACCTTACGTCCGGCAAAGCGCCATGGTGCCGTCCGGCACCGGCCCGAGCCCGGTTAGCCGAAGCCGGGTGCCCGGAACCCCTTTCCGGCCCGCCGCCCTCCCCTTGCCCCAGCCAGGGCAACGCCGTGCCGGAGCGGGCTTGAGCACCGTGTCGCCCTTTCGCTCCCGCCGGGTGCCGGCTGTGCGCGGCGACGAGGCTTGGGCAAGCGCCCTGCTCACCATAGGGGTGCCGTTGGCCGTGCCCTATGTCGCCGTCGCGGCGCTTGGCGGCTCCCTCGTCCGCATCATCTATCCCGCTTACGTCCTGCTGGCTGCGGGCCTGCTGATCGCCAAGCGCCGACCGCTTTATCCCGCCTTCGTGGTCGCGGTGTTCGCGTTCTCTCCATTCATACGACGGGTCGCCGACTATCAAGCCGGGTTTGTCGTCTTCAACCCGATCCTGCTTGCGCCCTATGTCGGCCTGCTGCCGACCTTGCCGACCCTTCTGCGCAAGGCGCTCGGCGGCGGCGGCAGCGCCCAGTACTGGCCGTTCGGATTGATCCTCGCCTGCGTCGTCTACGCTTCCTTCATCGCCATGTTCCACATGGCGTTCGTGCCGGCCATCTACGAGGCCATGCGCTGGCTGCTGCCGACCGCGCTGTGCGTCTTCATCATGGCAAAGCCGGAGGAGGCAGAAGCGGTGCACGCCGCCGTCATCCGGGCGTTGTGCTTCGTCGTGCCCGTCCTCACCGTGTATGGCATCCTGCAGTTCACGGTGGCTCCGCAGTGGGACGTGTATTGGATGATGAACATCGACAACGCGACGTTCGGCCTGCCGGAGGCATCGAAGATCCGGGTGTTCAGCATGATGAATTCGCCAGGCACAGCCGGCGTGTTCTGCTCCTACGCCATGGTCTTCCTTGCTGGCGAGGGCCTTGGCCCGCTCGCCCTTGCGGGAGGCGGACTGCCGCTGCTGGGCTTGACCCTGATCCGCACGGCCTGGCTCTCGACCGCGGCCGGGCTTGCAGTGCTGTTCATGCGGGCAACGGGCGGTCGCCGGCTGGTGCTGTTCGCCGGCACGGCCGCCCTCGCCTTGGCGGTCGGCGTGGCCTTCGACAGCCCCGCCATACCGCCCGACATCCGCAACCTGCTGGCCGACCGCATCGACACGTTTTCAAGCATCGGGACCGACACCAGCACCTACGACCGCCTGGCGGTCTACGAAGCCTTCGCGGAGCGCCTGGCAGACAGCCTGTGGGGCGAGGGCTTCGGTGCCAACGCTTCCACCGCGTCGTCAACCTTGAGCAGCCGGCGGGACCTGGTTTCCATCGACAGCGGCCTGCTGGAAACCTACCTCATCTTCGGGGTCATCGGCGGAACGATCTACTTTGCCGCCCTGGCGTCGCTGGTGGTCAAGGCGTCGCGCTTGCTGAACGTCGGTGGACGGTCCGACGGAGCCTATGCCGTGCTCTGGGCCGCCATCTCCATCCTGCCGCTCGGCTCGAACCATGTGGCAGAGGTCGGCGTGCTGGTGTGGACGGTCTTGGGCATCCTGTTTGCCCGGGCGGAGCACATGCGTTCCCGCGTTGGCGGAACCGCAGGCCGGGCGGCGGCGCCCCTGGTCCGGGTGTGGCGGCAGAAGCGGTCCTTCGGCATCTAGGCGGCGCACCGTGAACGACCGGCCGCTTTCCTTCGGGGTGGTAATCCCGACCTATCGCCGTCCCGACGACCTGGCCCGTTGCCTGCAAGCGCTGGGGCAACAGGACCGCTTGCCGGACGACGTGATCGTGACCGTGCGCGACACCGATGAAGAGACGCTTCGCTTCCTCGCGGGCCGCAGCGGCTTGCCCTTCCCGCTGCGTGTCGTCAAGCCTGACATGCCGGGCGTGGTGGCCGCCCGCAACGCGGCCTTGGAGGCTTGCCGCACCGAGATCCTGGCGTTCCTGGACGACGACACGGTTCCGCATCCGGACTGGGCGAGGCGCGTGGCCCGCCATTTCGAGGCTGACCCGAAGCTTGGGGGGCTTGGCGGCAAGGATCGCCTGCACGACGGCACGCACTTCAACGAGGGACGGGCCAACCGTGTCGGGAAGGTGCAGTGGTTCGGCCGCGTTGTTGCCGACCACCACCTCGGCCACGGCGCGCCCCGCCCGGTGGACATGCTGAAGGGCGCCAACATGAGCTTCCGGGCCGCGGCCTTCGAGGGCGTGCGCTTCGATGCCCGCCTGCGCGGCGCGGGCGCCCAACCCAACGATGACCTCGCCTTCTCCTTGGCGGTCCGGCGCGCCCATTGGACACTTCGCTATGATCCAGAGGTGATCGTGGATCACTTTTCCGGAGGGCGCGAGGAGGTCCGGCATTATGCGACGGTGGCCGCTGTGCGCGATGCCCAGGGCTTCCACGATTGGGCCTTCAACGAGGTCGTGGCGTTGTGGGACGAGTTTCCACCCTGGCGACGCACCGTCTTCGCGGCGTGGTCGCTTCTTGTTGGCACCCGTGTCTGCCCCGGCCTGGTTCAGGCGGTGCGCTTCACGCCGCGGCTCGGGCTGGCATCCTGGCAGCGCTTCGTGCTCGCGCAGCGCGGCAAGCTGGACGCGCTGCGCACCCTCCTGCCGAGGCGCGGCGCCGGGTGAACGGTTTCAGGGGCGGTGCGGCTCAGCCCGCGCGCGCGACGCGCGCCAGCAGCTTCTCGGCGATGTCCAGCACCAGCTTTTCCGGAGTGCGCCGCGGGATGCCCATGTAACGGGCGGTGAGGCGGTTGATGTCGTGCGGCGTCAGCGATTGCCAGTCGGACTGGGAGGCTTGCAGCCGCCGCCACAAACGGCGGAACCCGAACCGCTTTTCCGCCGGCAGGTGCCACAAGGTCAGAAGCTCATCGGACCGCACGGCATTCAGGTCCTCGAAATTGGTCCAGATGCGGCGCACGAACGGGTTCCCCGTCCCCGGCGTGACAGCCATCCCTTCGGCCAGGATGCTGAGGAAGTGCGCCTCCTCCTTGATCGCGTCGGGCAGCATGGCCTCCGCCTGGGTGCGCTGCCACAGCATGTCGACCTTCGGCTGGATGGCTTGGCAGAAGGAGCGGGTGGCGGCGAAGAACTCGCCCCCGTGGTACTGAACGCCCCGGTTCGGCCCGATGCCGAAATCCGCGCGTGCGATCTCGGCCATGCGCGCCAGGCTCATGCCGTTCATCAACCGCCCCTCCTCGTACTGTTTCTGGTCGTCCGGAGCGAGCGTGTAGAGCAGGCACCCGTGCCGGCTCAGCGCGGCGCCGATGCCATCGGCCGGCCCGCGCCAAACGCAGTCGGAGTCGGCCAGCACGAGCGCGCCTCCGTCCCCGTTGGCCGCGAAGTCACGGATGACGTCCAGCACGTAGAATTGGTTGCCCCAGCGCCGCACGCTGCCGGACGGCAGGCGGAAGGTGATGGCGAGCTGCCGGAACACGACGCCGATCGCCTGCATCGCCGCAAGCACCTCCGGGGGCGCGGTGACCGCCACGTCGACGTTGGCGTAAAGCACGAGCGGCAGGCCCGGATTATGCACCCGGGCAGTGACGAAGAACGTGGCGAGGCAACGCCAATAAACCCCTTGGAACTCCGCCGCTGCAGAGTCGGAGCCGACTGAAGGGAACGCCGTCGCGGTTTCAGGGTCATCGAGCACGATCCAGCTTGCGATGACGGTTCGGGAGGCTGAGTCAGTCATGCCGGAGTGATGCCACGGCGGGGTCTGGCGTCACGACCGGCCCGCCGGCATGGAAGGCGAATTCATCCCTGATACCTCGCTGCATATCGGTTTTGGCTGGAACAACCAGGTGAAGCCGCGTGTCCGGTCCGGCCACGCCGAGCCGCTGCCGCATGTCGCCCAAGGCGCTGGAAACAGCGTGCCGGCACGTCCTCTCAGGCGGCGGATGACCAGGCTCAGGATCGCGCCCGGCGCCAGCAGGCCCGCAACGAGCGTTCCAAAGCCCGACAAGCCGGCGACCACCGCGCCGAAGCCCAGCAGCGCCTATCCGATCGCAATAAGGCCAACCGTGCCTGCCACCTGTAGCATCCGTTTCATGTCTAATAATCTAAACAAATGTCATGTATTGTCCAGATTGGCAGCGAATGCGACCAATCAACAACTCTTTATCCTCGCCGTCAATACTGCTCTGCACAAAACTTTTGGCATCACGCTGATTTCAGCGGGTTTGCTCCATGCTCATGTCCGGTCAGAGTTCCAGCACCCGAAAGTCGTAAGCAACACCTTTCAGAATAGGACATTCACTGACAATTCCGACAACTTAGCGACTCGATAATAATTACGGTATGGTCAGTATTGCTCTGGTCATCACGGAGGACCAGAAACGATGAAAGTTGGATCGACGCGTACGGCCTGGAGTTTCCTGCAAACGGTGGGCGTC